>CAJUFW010000101.1:220-6566 GCA_910585655.1 uncultured Lachnospiraceae bacterium | reverse complement strand
CGGATTGTCCGCATCTTTAGCAAGCAAGGTCGTAAAACCTAAAATCGCATTCATCGGGGTACGGATATCATGCGACATATTGGATAAAAACATCGTTTTAGAACTGTTGGCGATCTGTGCTGCCTGCAGTGCTTCTGCCAACTGCTTGTTATAAATCTCCCGTTCCTGCTCCCGCTCCTTTCGGAAGCGGCTCTGCTGGCGCTCATAAAACAGATAGACACTCCAGCAAAGGAAAAACGCTGTCAGCATTACCACAACTACGGTATAAATATTTTGATTGACCGCCTTTCCTTCCCGCTGGATCGCTTCAATTGGCACATATCCAATCAAATACAAACTCCCGTCATTGACCGCCCACATATAAATCAAAGAATTTTTATTTTTGACATCATGATAAAACATCATATTTTTACCCGCCCGGATACTGTCCTCTACTTCCTTTTGGATGTTTTTTTCCAAAATACTGTTGGCTCGGTAAAAATCCTCTAAGTTTAAATGACCTGCTACCCGTTCCCCGATCCCCTTTGGCTTTAGCAAAAAACGCTCGCTGATACTGTCCATAATATAAAGCGTCGCCTTACTGTTATAAAGTTTTTCCGGCAAGGCATCCTCAAAGGAATCGTAAATATATTCAATATAAAGCATGGCAATCTGGCGCCCCTCCTGCACAACGGGGCAGCGCAGCGTATAAGCCCATGTACCCATACTGTTAAGATAGGAAGAAGACATGGCAAGCTGCCCTACCTGATTGCCACCCGAAAAATCCAAATCCTCTGCCGAAAACACCTCTCCTGTATTGGAAATTCCTTTCTCTTCTCCGGAAAAAATAAGAGAAAGCTTTACAATGGTGTCGTTTCTGTCATAAGATCGGATAAACTCCTCCGGATGCTCCATCATGGCAAGTTCCTTTGCTATCAGTTCCTGATATTCTGCCTCCCGCTTTATAAGCACCTCAATCGTACCTTTTAGCAGATTTAAGCTTTCACTCAAATTGCCGATCGCAGACTGTGACATTTCTTTTGTAATACGCGTTGCAATCAAAAACACCAAACAGCCTAAAATTAAGAAAAACGATAAAATTAAACTGATTAAGGCCTTTTTACCGCTTTTTCCTGTTCTTTCTTTTTCTTCTACCATATTATCATCACTGCCTCTATCTTTTATGCCACACATACCTGCTCCATAAGTCAGATATGCCAGCCGTTCCATTCTCCCGGCTGTTCTTTAGGAACATTATAACATTCCTCTTCTCGAAAGTCAAAGCATTCTCCTCGCCCTTTCTTCTATCATATGATGACAGGCTGCTAAATGCTCCCTATAGGGAAAACGGAAAACTTTCCTATCCTATTAAAAAGCTCCTTTTTGATAAGAATTGTCATATCCTCATTCTTACCCAAAAGGAGCCGTTTCCTTCCAAAGGCACCACTTTTTTACCACTACCAACTATGTCTCAATACTATAGTGCTGATACAATTGTTTTCTGTATTGTTCATCCTGAATGTTTCCCACTGGAAAAACGCTTTGACGGCTCCATAGAGTCCCTGCCTCAATCCGGCAAACTTGATCCTAAGCACAGCATTCCCCATCCCTCTTGCTCATTCGGATATGTCCTCCCTGCCCGCCTCTTTGCGCCTCTCTGCAAAAAGGCTTTCAGACGCTGCCCGTATAAGCTTTTGTCCCTGCCTCTTACAATCCCCCATTGCAGCAGGAGGGCGGCGGAGCCGGTAACAAAGGGAGTCGCCATGGAAGTGCCGCTGCGGATGGTATAACCGCCGCCGGGCGAAGCGGACATAATATCCGTCCCTGGAGCAGACAAATCCGGTTTGACACCGCTTCCTTCCGGCAGGCTTCCTCTTGGATAGCCCCTTCCGGAAAAATAGGCTGTCGCTCCGGTTCTGCCGTCATAAGCGCCTACGGCTATCGGCAGACTGGCAGTTGACGGAATCGTCAGACTCCTGTATTCGGCAGGTACCAAAAAACGGGTTTCCTGGCTGGTCAGGGCGCCGTTTAGCCATACGTCGTACTCTCCTGTTACGATCCGTTCCGGAGTCAGATGAATACGCCACAACCCTTCCAGAGATTCACTTTCCGGGAAAAGCTGAAATTGCAGCAGACCTAACGGGTTGTAAGGCGTCGGACCACGGTACAAAAGCTGAATCCGTCTGCCGCCTAGCCGATAGGTATCAGACCAGGATGCTTCTGCTTCCTTTTCCGGGCTTAACATCCCCCCGCTTAAACGCCCGTCCGGGGCGATTAGTTCTACCTGAAAACGGTCAAAATAATTTTTCCACAACCAAAATTCTACCTGTGATTCCACCTCTGCTACCGAAAGTTCCAGATAGGTTTCCTTCTCCAAAAAACCTCCCTGATGCCTTCCTAACGTCCCTTCGTTACCCGTTCCAATAACGATACTGGTTTTCCAGACTTCGGCTACGGAAGAAAGATAGCTTTCCAGAATACTTCTGCCATTGTGCGATCCCTCGTTGTTGCCAAAGCTGATATTAACCGCCAGAGGAAGACTACGCTGGATCGCCGTCCGTACTGCAAAGTCCACTGCTTCCATCAGACCTGCCGTCTGCGGATAAGAATTTCCTACCGACTTCCCTAATTTTACTACAATCAGCTCGCTTTCGTATGCCACGCCCCGATAACGCCCGCCGGATGCCCTTCCGTTTCCTGCCGCAATCCCTGCCACATGCGTGCCATGCCCGCTGATATCCTGACTTGGCACCAGACGCAATCCCTCCTGCCTGCTTCCGGCAGACAATGCCTGATTGATTTGTTCCGCTGTATATACATACCCCAAAGCCGGATCGCCTAAATAGGCGCTTCCTATCCCCTCACGTCCCTCCTGAATGGACTGATCCCACAGCAGCCCGATCCGCGTCTGCCCGTCCTCCTTACGAAAATCCGGGTGGAAATAGTCGATTCCGCTGTCAATTACCGCTAATAATACTCCGGCGCCGTCTAGTCCCGGCGAAGAAAAGGACGGAGCCTGTACCTCCCTGATACATGCTTCCGCCCTTCCTTCATTCACTTCAAAAAACAGCCTTTTCGGCGTTTCGATATATACGATTTCCGGATACTGCTCCAGCTCGCCGATTTTCTCCGGCTCTATCTGGATTACCGCATAGCCCCCCAGCAGCGTTACAGCCGAGAAACCCAGTTGCTCCTGTACACTGTCCAAATCTCCTACATACTGAAGAATCAGTTCTACCCGTTCTTCCATGGATATCCCACACTTCCGCTTTTCTCTTTCTTTTATTTATGCGTAAAAGCGTCGAATTATTTCTGTTTTAGACTTTTACGTCACCTTTAGCTCCAGACCCAGCTCCAACATCTTTCCGTCCTCATAGGTCAGCGGAATACACAACCGCTTCCCGCCTCCAGCCAGTGTCATACTCCCCTGAAAATAGCTTGGTGGCGTAATGTCTATCAAAACATTTTGAGAAGAAAGCAGGATCGAAGCGTTTCCCATGATCATATTGCCCAGCTCACTGATTGCACTGACTCCGATATCGTTGATTTCCGTCGCCGGCATCATTGTCATTTTACTGATGATATCCAGCGCAGTAGATTCCGGAAATACCAGCATTACATGCCCGGTAATCTCTCCGGTAAGTCCTATTAAAATCAAAGATGTATCCTCTGGGAATTTTGCCGGCTCCAGGCTGGGCTTTCCTACTTTTACCTCTGCAATCATACACATCTGCGTCAATAAGCTGTGCGTTGCCATAATAAACGCATTTACATATTCAGCCTTCAATTCTGCCATTCCTATATCCTCCTATTTATCCGCTCTACGGAAATTCTGTTTAGCAGCCTCAAGCAAGTCTGTCCGTATTTTTTATTTTATGTCTAGTTTACACGTTGTCATGCTAATTGTCAACTTTTAAGATTGCACGCAGAACTGCGCGGAAGGCTCCCTCCATATCGTGAAAGCAGACTTGACGAGCCAGCAAAACATCATCCGTTATAACGTTATCCACCCCCATATTCCGTACCCGCTGCAGCTCCGTCCTGGTATTGACAGTCCAGACATGAATTTCCTGCCCGCGCTGATGCAGACGATCTACGGTAGACTGCGTAACAAAGCCGGATTTGATACTGAAAAAATCAATCCCTTCTTTATCGTAGTAATTTCCATACGCCATAGACATAATAAACCCCGTCCGTAGGTTTCTGTTTTGTTCCTTGATTGCAAGCAGCGCCTGATAATCCGTTGAACTAATCACACACTGCTTTTCAAAATCATGCTCTTCGATTAACCTTGCTACTTTTTCGGTCAGGGAAGCCGTATCCCCTGCCGTTTTGATTTCGATGTTTAAATTGATGCTTCCTTTGCAAAACTCGATGACCTCTCCTAATGTCGGTATCTTCGTCCCCTGGTATTCCGGCGAAAACCAGGCGCCGGCGTCTAAGCTTTGCAACTCCTGATAAGTCATCTGATTCACATTTTTAGAAAGCCCGCACGTTCGTTTTAAGCTTAAATCGTGCATCAGTACCACCACGCCGTCCGCTGTCTGCCGTACGTCAATTTCCGCATAATCCGCTGCCTGCGCGATTGCCTGCTCCAGCGCAGGGATCGTATTTTCCGGCGCTTCCACAGACTGCCCCCGATGCGCCGTAATCTGCGTGACCGGCAGAAATTCTCCTGTCTGAAAGGTTCCGTTCCGGGCTATATTCCAAACAGAAAAAACAGCCACCAGCAGCACCGCTGCCGCCAGCACACGAACCAGAACAATATACCGCCGAAGCTGTGTTTTTTCTATATAGCCATATGCCAGTTCCGCCGCCGTCAGTTCGTCCCGTTCCTCCTTATACTGGTAAAACAAATGCGTCACCAGACCTTGAAACAAATAAGTCGAGCATACCCCTATCCAAAAAGCGACCAGCAAATTAAAGGAGTCATACATCGCCAAAAATTTAGCAAGAATATAACTGTCTTTCATCACAATTTTTAGCGTTACCGCCACCAATACCATCAATACCAGATAAAATACAAACGAAAACAATGCTAAAAAGGCCATCAGCAGCAAGTAAAATCCCAGCGTACGAAAACGATTACGCCGCAGCAATCTTCTTCCACGCTTGGCACTTTCTTTCCCGGATAACCCTTCTATCATAAAATACTGAACATAAAATAACTGCAAAAAACCGCAAAAAAACAATACCAGACAAAAAAACAGCACCAGCAAAAGCTCCGGAGGCATTTTCCGCAAATCAATCCACAAATTGTTGGGAATCCGAATCTTGATTAGCATATAGCCAAAGACTACCACAAACGCCAAAAGCCGTTGCAGCAGCGCGACAGGCAGCAGCCTTCCTACTTTTCTTTTTAGCGGATGTCGGAGGGCAAATAAAATCGTCCGCAGCATATCGATCATACGAAATTCCATTCCCTGCTCTTTAAGATGGAAATGATACGTCGCTACAAGCTGTTCCAGCAAAGCAATAATCGAAAAAATCAAAAGCCAGACCAGACAGAATAGCCAGGCGGCAGGACGCCCCAAAAATCCCCGGATATTTTGCAGCGTCAGATAGCTATAGCCGGACAGCCGTAAAGCCAGCTTTAACGAACCATTGACTGACGGCAGCAAAATACTGCCAAGCACCAGTTGACTCAAAAAAAGCACCGGGAAAAAACCTGCGAATCCCTTATACCATAAGCGCAGCAGCCCCAACATAGGATCTACCCATTTCCACAGCGTTTTCTGGTAATCCCCCTGCACCGTAATACCTCCTTTTTGCAATCCTTTTATTTTTCAGTTGACACCCCATTTCGTTCATACTATAATAGGCAGGAATATCAGATCAAGGAGGATACCATCTATGGATTTCCATGTAAGGCTTAGACAGCTTCGTCATAAGCATAAGCTGACCCAGGGAGAGTTAGCCGCCATACTCGGCTTAAAGCCGACTGCCGTATCCAATTATGAATCCAAACGGAACGAACCGTCCCTCGAAAAGCTTATCGCTCTGTCTCACTATTTTGACGTATCCTGCGACTATCTGTTAGGAATGTCAGATGCCTATCTTCCGGTAGGCGGAGAGGTTCTTGACAAGGATATTGTCGAATTTTTCAACCTGTACCAGCAGCTCGATCCGGAAAGCATCCAGGAACTAAAGCGCTATACTTACTACCTGCTCTATAAGCAGGAACAAACCCCACATACCACTTAACACAGACCATCCCTTTGCGATGGTCTGCCCTTTTGCCCCGGCTATGCCCGACCGCTGCTTCCGAATCCGCCGCGATCCGCCCCTTCTAAATGATCGACCTCTTCAAAGACAAGCGGCGGCTGATGTTCCATAATACGGAACTGGCAAATCCGGTCGTTGATAT
>CAJUFW010000101.1:0-210 GCA_910585655.1 uncultured Lachnospiraceae bacterium | reverse complement strand
AATAGCTCTCATCGATCACACCCATATGGTTGGTCTGAATCAGCCCAAAATTTTTATAGGTGCTGCTTCTTGGTACAACGTGAGCTTCATAACCTTTTGGCAGCTCGATCGCCAACCCCAATGGAATCAAACGGAACTCTCCCTTTTTCAGGCAAATCTCCTCTGCCGCCCAGATCGGAAGAGCGTCGTGTAGGGAAGGAGTGTGTCAGT
>CAJUFW010000100.1 GCA_910585655.1 uncultured Lachnospiraceae bacterium | reverse complement strand
CCCTACAGACGCTCTTCCGATCTATAGCTTGTCCGCTCTCGGTTCCCACTTGTCTATCTGCCCGGCAGAACACTTTTCTGCCGGGCAGGATGCACACTCGCGCGAATGGAAGATGTTGTCGCCGTTCTTTTTCACGTCGCCTCTTCTACCTGCATATATTATCTATAACATTTCTACCATACCGGAGGTTTTTCATGCTTTTTATGGAAACTATCTTAGAAGACGTCTCTTCTACCGTCAAACCTTCTGCCTACTGTCCGGAGCTTCCTCCACCCTGCCAATTTATCACTACAACGCTCCGTTACGCCTCTCCCTCAGCCTTTGCCAATCTGCAGGGCTGTCCTGCCCACCCGGAAATCCGTGGTCTTGTTCTGTTTTATGATCTCTCTGACGCAGTTTTAGTACAGGCTTCTGTAGAAGGACTTCCCTGCTCGACTGCATCTTGTCAAAACCATTTTTTTGCCTTTCATCTACACAGCGGAACTTCCTGTGCCGGAACCGAACGCGATCCGTTTTCCCTGGCAAAGGGGCATTATAATCCGGAGGATTGCCCGCATCCTTCACATGCCGGCGATTTTCCGCCGCTCCTTTGCAGCCATGGGATTGCCTGGAGCGCCTTTTTAACAGATCGTTTCTCTATTGATGAAATTGTCAAACGAACGGTGATTTTACATGAGGGCGTAGACGACTTTACCAGCCAGCCGGCAGGCAATGCCGGAGCCAAAATCGCCTGCGGAGTCATTTATAAAGTGGAGGAGTCGTAAAAAATGAAAAAGAAAAACCTGCTTCGGGAAACAAAGCAGGTTTTTCTTTTTTATTTTTTTATATTTTTTTGAAGACATTTCTTCTCCTGGCTCGTTATAATAGACAGAAGGGTTTGATTTCACGGCGAAAGGGGGGAGCAGTTTTATGGAAACAATGGTTCTGGAACGAATGATCGACCAATACCAGAATCTGATTTTTTCGATCTGCTACCGTATCGTCGGGGATTATTTTGAAGCGCAGGACTTGACACAGGAGACCTTTTTAGCAGCTTACCGTAACCTTGATTCTTTTGACGGCGCCAACGAAAAGGCATGGCTGACACGAATTGCCACCAACAAATGCTTAGATTATCAAAAGCAGGCGGCAAGGCGTCTGATACCAACAGAGGATACAAGCCTAAACGCGATTACGGATTCCTGGTCAGACGGCTCTTCCCCTCCGGAAACGCACTACATGGAAAAGGAGGTACGTAGGCAGCTTTATCAAACCTGTTCCTCTCTAAAACCGCCCTATAACGAGATTGCCCTGGAATACTTTTATCAGGAACGGACGGTAGAGGAAATCGCCAAAAAACATGGAAAAAACAAAAAGACAATCCAAACGCAGGTATATCGGGCAAGGGATCTGTTGCGAAAGCACTATCGGAAGGAGGCGGACGCCGTATGAGGAATACACATATCACGGAACAGGAATGGGTTGGTTTCTGGCAGCAGCAGCTAGGGGAAGAAGAACAATCGGAGCTACTGGCGCACGTCTGCGACTGTGAGCAATGCAGCTTTAAAATGGCAAACGGTATCCCAAAAGAATGGCAGCTTACCGCGCCTGCTTATCTTAAAAAGGAGACTGTACAGTATGTCAGACAACGCACCAGATTGCAGCGTTTTTTTGACCGCCGCCAGCTACAGCTTTTTACCTATAGCCTGAAAGTCGGCGTCGCTATGGCAGCCGCCCTTCTCCTTGTGCTGCGAATGGAACTGCCGACCGCCTCTCTTTCCGAACAGACAACAGGGGAGAAATGGGAGGAATCTGCCACTCTGCAGGAGGAAAACGAAAATTTTTCCATCACGAACTTTTTAAACAAAGGAACGCACTATATCAATCAAAAGCTCAATAACTTTTCATCCAGTTTTTTTGATAAGGAGGATATCAATCATGAAAAATAAGCGAAAAAGTGGTTTTCTTCTCTTCTGGTTTTCCCTGCTTCCAGGAGCAGGCGAAATGTATTTAGGATTTATGCGGCAGGGTCTTAGTCTGATGGGGCTGTTTTGGGGTATCATCGCATTGACCGCCTGGCTTGAGCTGGGACCGTTTTTGCTTATCCTGCCTATCCTGTTTTTTTACAGCTTTTTTCACTCTCACAACCTGTTTAAGCTCCCGGACGACCAGTTTTACCAGATACCGGATACGTTCCTGTTCAGCTTAAATGAAGACAATCCGTTTTATGGTATTTTCAAACGCTTCCACAACGGTATTGCCATCATCCTTATCCTACTTGGAATTTCGCTTCTCTGGAATTGCTTTTTAGACGTCCTTTATTGGATTTTGCCAAGTTTCCTTTACCGCTTTTTCAGCCATTTGACCGATCTGGTTCCAAGAATCGCCGTAGGGCTTTTGATCATCGGTATGGGGCTGTATGTGATTCGTGGTAAAAAGCAGGATTTAAGCAAGCGTACCGACTGGGGCTATCCGGAAGACGAACCGGAACCACAGCACTGGGGGTACCAGGAATCGGACGCCCCTTATGAAAGTCCTTTTCAAAGCACGGCAAGTTCTGAAAATCCGGCAAATCCAGCAAATCCGACAAACCAGACAAACCAAGCTGCTGACAATCCGGCTCCTGTCGAACTGATCTGGCCTAGCCAGACTGATTCCGACAGCAAATGAGAGGAGAAACCGGAAAAAAGACCAGACAATTCGCCTGGTCTATGATAAAACAGCTATTATTCTATCTGCCAGTCAACTGGTTCTACCCCATTTGACTGTAGAAACTCATTGGTCTTACTAAACGGCTTGCTGCCAAAGAATCCCCGGCGTGCTGACAATGGACTCGGATGTGGAGACTCAATAATCAGGTGCGCCGGATTGGTCAGCATTTTCTTCTTACTCTGCGCCGGTTTTCCCCAAAGAATAAAGACAATCGGACGATTTTGCTCGTTGACCGCCCGGATTACGGCGTCTGTAAACGTTTCCCAACCGTGTCCCTGATGGCTGAACGCCTGGTGCGCCCGAACAGTCAAAACCGTATTTAAAAGCAACACGCCCTGTTCTGCCCATTTCACCAGATATCCATGCTTTGGAATCGTGCAGCCCAAATCGTCGTGCAATTCCTGATAAATGTTTACGAGAGACGGCGGAATCTTTACATCCGGTTTTACGGAAAAGCACAGTCCATGCGCCTGCCCGACGTCATGATACGGATCCTGTCCTAAAATAACTACTTTGATTTTTTCTAACGGGGTTAAATGAAACGCTGAAAAAATCTCCTCCGAAGGAGGAAAGATCTGCTGTGTCTTATATTCCTCCTGGACAAATTGGTAAAGTTCCTTATAATAGTCCTTGCTGAATTCCGGCTTTAGTATCTCTGCCCATTCTCCTGTAATTGCTGCCATATTCTTTTGTCCTTTCTACAGCCTTACGCTGATTTCTTTTTTTCTTAAATATTGCTTTAATTCTCTGATTCCGATTTCCCGGAAGTGAAACAACGAAGCCGCCAGTACGGCGTCCGCCTTTCCTTCGGTCAAAGCATCGTAAAAATGCTCCATCGTTCCGGCTCCGCCGGAGGCAATCACCGGTACAGACACGGCTTCGGATATCGTCCGCGTCAATTCCAGATCATACCCTGCTTTTGTTCCGTCGCAGTCCATGCTCGTCAGTAAAATCTCCCCGGCTCCTAACTCACAGGCGCGGATCGCCCATTCCACGGCGTCGATACCCATATCGATCCGACCGCCGTTTTTATACAGACTCCAGCCAGAGCCGTCTGCCCTTCGTTTGGCATCCATCGCTACGACTACGCATTGACTGCCGAATTTATCTGCTGCTTCTGCAATCAGCTCCGGACGCAGCAGCGCCGCCGTATTGACGGCTACTTTATCCGCTCCCTCCCGCAATAGCAGCCGGAAGTCTTCCACCGTGCGGATACCGCCGCCCACCGTAAAAGGAATAAAAACCGTTTCTGCTACTCGTCTGACCATTTCAACCGTCATCTGTCTGGCATCCGAAGAGGCGGTAATATCCAAAAACACCAACTCGTCCGCGCCCTCTCGGTCATAGGCAGCTCCTGCCTCCACTGGATCTCCCGCGTCGATTAGATTGACAAAATTGACGCCCTTTACCACTCTGCCGTTTTTGACATCCAGGCATGGTATGATTCGTTTTGTATACATCACACTCTCCTATTCGCCCTTTAGTTCGAGGAAATTTTTTAAAATCTGCAAACCGATTTCCCCGCTTTTTTCTGGATGGAACTGACAGGCGCAAAGCGTTTTATGTTCTACCGCCGCATGAAACACAGCGCCATATTCTGCCATCGCCGCTACATCTTCTGGTCGCTCTGCCTGTAAATAATAGGAGTGGACAAAGTATACATATGCCTCCTGTGAAATCCCTGCAAACAACTGAGAGTTCTCACGAATCGAAAGAGAGTTCCAGCCGATATGAGGAATTTTCAGTCTCTCTTTTCCAGGCAGCCGGGCAATCCGACCCGGAAGCAAGCCAAGCCCCGGCACTCCGGGACTTTCCTCGCTGCTCTCAAACAAAAGCTGCAGCCCCAGGCAAATGCCTAAAAACGGCTTTCCAGCTTCTACCGCCTGTCGAATCGGCTCCGTCAGCCGATAGCGCTTTAACTTTTCCATGGCGTCGCCAAAGGAACCCACTCCAGGCAACACCAGATGATCGGCGTTTTTTAGTTCTTCCTGCTCTCTGGTAATCCGGCAGTCTGCTCCCAAATGCCGCAGGGCTCGTTCTACATTGGCTAAATTTCCTGCATCATAATCAATAATTGCAACCATCCGGTATCTCCTATTATCCTGCTTTTGTATAGAAGGAAGTATTTATGGAAGATACTCTACTTCCTCCCTTTCCTCCTGCACATTTTCTGCAAGCTTGTAAATTCTGGTGGTATATTCTACCGAGTCCTTTATTTCCGTAAGGTTGATAGCCTCTCGCTCCTTGATACCATACACTCGCTCCAGCTCTGCTAACATCTGCCCTCTGACATAATCCAAATCGCTTTTAATTCCCAGCTCGTCAGCCAGCGCCGAATATTTCTCATAACGCTTCAGACCGCTTAGAAGCGAATCCAGGGCTCTTGGATAATCTTTCAACGTAACATAATTGTTGTAGGAATTGAGCTGCTTGTTGACGTACATCACCGTCATTACCTTGTCGCGGATTTCGGTATCCGCTTTTTTGATTTCAAGACCGCGGATTTTATCATACGCCTTATTATAATGCTGTAAGGAAAATTCCAGCTTGGCGTCTTCAATGCTGATGACATAAGCCGAACTTTCAGAGCCAAACAGGATAATCACTGCCACAAGCGCAAAAAAGACAAAAACAATCGTAGCGCCTACTCGGTTGATCCGTCCGGTATTCTCCGGCTCCTGCGCCGCCTTGGCTTCCTTTTTTTGCTGCTTTGCTGCATCTTTTTCCTTTTTCGCCGCGTCCTTCTTTTCTTTTTGCTTTGCTGCCTTTTCTTTTTTCGCCGCTTCTTTTTCTGCCTTTTTCGCCGCCTTCTGTTCTGCTGCCTGCGCCGCTTTGGCTTCCTTTTCTGCTTTCTTTGCCGCCGCTGCTTCTTCCTCTGTCATACCCTCCGGCAGATCTTTCTTTTCTTTTTCCTCTACCGGAACGTTGCCAAACAATTTCTGGAAAAATCCTGCTTTCTTCTCTTTTGGTTCCTTGGGCTTCTTCTTTGCCTTTTTTTCCTTCGCAGGTTTTGAAATCGCTTCCAAATCCACTTCCGGTTCTGGTTCTTCCTCCGCCTTAGCGGCTGCTGCTTCTGCGCCTGCTGGCTCTTCCTCTGCCGCTTCCGGCATCAGTTCTAGCATTTCAAAAGGAGAATCCATAGCTTCTGTCTCTTCGATTCCCAGGTCTTCCCCAAATTGAATCGGATCCGCCGTCGTCTCTGCAATACTCTCCTCTGTTCCGGCAGCTTCCTCCACCGGCTCTTCTTTATCTGAAGAATCTCCGCTCACTGCCGTCTCCGGTGCAGCCGTTTCCTCTGTGCCACTGGCTTCGCTCAAAGGCTCCTGTTCCTGCGAAGCCGCCGGCTGCTCAGAAACTGCTTCCACCACCTCCGTTGCTATCTCTTCGGAAAGAGCCAAATCCGAAATTTCCGGAAACTCTATTTTTTCCGGAAGATCCAAATTCTCGACCGGCTCTGTTCCCAAAGCAGCCTCTATAGCTTCGCCGCTGTCCAACTCCGGTATCTCAATCTCCGGTATTGCCTCTGATAGCTCCGGCATCTCCAGTTCCGGCATTTCCAGTTCTGGCATCGTCTCTGACATTTCTGGTATCTCCAATTCCGATATCGTCTCTGACATTTCTGGTATCTCCAATTCCGATATCGTTTCTGGCATCTCCGGTATCTCAATCTCCGATATCGTTTCCGACAGCTCTGGCATTTCCAGTTCCGGCATCGTCTCTGGCATTTCTGGTATCTCCAGGTCTGATATCGTTTCCGACAGCTCTGGCATTTCTAGTTCCGGCAGCGTCTCTGACATTTCCGGTTCCGGCATCGCTTCCGGCAGCTCTGATACAATTTCTGATAACTCCGGCTCCATAGAGACTTCCGGTATCTCTAAAAGCTCTGCTTCGTTCTCTGTTTCATTTTTCATGGCAGATTCTGCCACCTCCGGTATCTCTATATTCTCTGGCACCTCAAGCTCTGCAGGAGCCTCTACTATCTCTGTTTCTGCAAACGTCTCCGGTAGTTCCGTAACCTCGACTTTTTCCGTATCGTCTGCGGGTGTCGCTGTTTCATCCTCTCTTTCGCCCTCTAACTGCGGTGGTTCTACCTCCGCGGCTTCCTCCAACGGCGGCGGCTGATAGGGCTCCGTCAGAGGAGGAGCAGTCTCTGCTACCAGAGGGCTTTCTTCCTCCGGCGCAGGGGTTGGTGGCGCTGCTTTCGGTTTACTTTTTTTCCTTGCCGTCAGCCTCCTGTCCGGTACTGTATCCTCCGAAAAGGCATTCAGCAGATCATCCAGATAAGATTCATCCTGCTTTTTCAAGTGAACACCTCCAAGTGAGCCTACAACAGCAGACGGTCGATGGTTTCAACCAACGCACCGATTTCCGGCTTAGTTAGCTGCGCGTCTGCTCCTAGGCTCTCTCCCTTTCTTCTCATTTCCTCATTGATCAGGGAAGAGAAAAGAACCACCGGCAGGCTGCGCAAAACAGGATCGTCCTTGATCAGCTTAGTCAGCCTGTGTCCATCCATCTGCGGCATCTCAATATCCGTGATCACACATCTTACCTGCTCTTCCACGCTGCCTCTCTCTACGTATCCCTGCAGCGTTTCCCAAGCCTCCTGTCCGTTGTTGGTTGCGGTTACATTGGTATATCCGGCTTTATGTAAGCAGTCTACAATCATCTTACTCAACAACGGAGAATCTTCTGCAATCAAAATCGGTTCTTCATTTCTTGCCCGGTTTCCTAATTTTTCAATATCCGCCATCTTCAGCCCTGTTTCCGGACTGATGTCCGTTACAATTTTTTCAAAATCCAAAATAACGATAAGCTTGCCTTCAATTTTGACAATACCGGTCGCCACACCCTGGTGAGCCGAACTAATCGTATCATCCGGCTTGGAAATATCCGACCAGCTTAAACGGTGCATTCCTTCTACCCCATGAACATGGAAGCCAATGTTGAGCTTATTGAAATTGGTAATAATAAACATATCTCGGTTCTGCTCCGGAGAAGGAGGCAACCCAAGCGTACCAGCCATATCGACAATCGAAATAATCACATCCCTTGGCATATAAACTCCTTCAATCGACGGATGGGAATTCGGTATCGGAGTCGGCGGCTGATAAGGCATGATTTCCTTTACTTTTTCTACGTTAATTCCATAATAATTCGAGCCGACGTGAAATTCCAGCACCTGCAGCTCATTCGTCCCGCTTTCTAGCAAAATTCCTGTTTCCATAATAGATAACCTCCTCTTTGTTTAGTCGTCGTCCTCGTCCAACTGCATTGCATCAATATCCAAGCTGTGGAGAGTACGCCGACGTCTTCTCGCCTCCTCTGAAGCATCTAAAATAAATTCTTTTATCTGGGCGGAATTGCGGATTCTCGTCAGCCTCAGCTCCGGATGCGTGGTATCTCCTGTAAAGCAAACCACCGTTCCCAACCGAAAAATCCTCTCTACCAACGAACGCATCAGACGGACGTCCTGAATTTTATACATCATGGCATCATCTTCTATCACATTCAGAAACCCGCTGCGAATCGTCACCTTTTCTTCATCAATCAAATAGGTCGTAAAGGATAGCGGCAGTCCCAGAAATTTGGAACGCTTTTTTTCTTTATACATCTTTCTTTGCTCCCTGTTCCTTATTTCAATTCTTCAATCGCCGTTTTCGTCTCGGTATAGATCAAAAGGTTTGTCCCCTGGAGCGCTACCTTTTTATCTACCGTAAATACCACGACAGCTTCCATTTTTTCCTTTGGCTTTAAAACAGTATCCATATACTGCAAGTCGTTTACCAAAAACGTCATATCTGGCTGGATAAAGTTTTCTGCATCCAGATCCAACCGATACCGGATATCGCTGTCTGCCTGATGAAACGCCCGCTCTTTTTTAGAGCTGTTTTGAACCGTAAATTTCATCACAGCCAGCTTCTTCCCCTTCGGTGCCACCAGTGAAAAGAAACCCTCTTCCTCCGGATAAGAGGAATATTCCTGATACCCGTCAAAGGATATCTGGATACCCTCTGCCGCAAAGATTTCGGCTAGCTCCACATTTTCCTTTTCTGTCGGCTTCTCACCATTTTCTCCCTCTTGGGCGCCTCCCTGGGAACCATCTGACGGCGTGTTATCTGTAGGGGACGATCCGTCTGTCGATGTCCCGTCTGCAGACGTCCCCGTCTGAGATTTGTCCTCTTGCTCTCCAATTACTGTAAACTCTTCCTCTACCATTGAAGGATTATCTGGTACTGTAACTTTTTCTACAAGACGGCTTTCATAATCCTTGTCATATTTCAGCAACAGATAAGCGACATATTCCGCTATGGCATCCCGTTCCGCATCCGTCAGGCTTGTCGCTTTCGTACAACCGGACAAAAGCATTGCGGTACAAAGTATACATAAAAAGAAAATGCTGCTCCTTCTTTTCACAATATCCCTCCTTCTTTTTTTCTCTTCTCCTACTATATCATTTTTATGACTGTCTGTCTAGTTCAAACCAAAATTCTACTCCGTTTTCCCAGTTTTTCACTCCGCAAGCCTGATTGATGGAATTCATAATGGCTTTTACAATCGAAAGCCCAATGCCGTTGCCGCCGTACTCTCTTGTTCTCGCCTTATCCACCTTATAAAATTTTTCCCAGATCAGATCAATATCTTCCTCCGGAATCGGCTGCCCGGTATTAAAAACACTGACACGGACACGACCTTCTAACAGTTTTAGTCGTACGGAAATCCTGCCTGCCTGTTCTACATGGTTTAACGCATTGCTGATATAATTAGTAATCACCTCTTCAATCCGGTATTCGTCTCCCCAGACATAAACCGGATCATACTCCGGAAAGTCTAGCGTTACTTCCTTTTGTCGGAACATGATATTCGTGGCGTTTAATACCGATCGCAGTAGCGCCGTAATATCAAAGCGCTCAAACTCTACCTGTCCGTTGCCGAACTCAATCTGATTTAACGTCAGCAGTTTTTTTACCATATGATTCATTTTTGCTGCCTCGTCAATGATCACATCACAGTAGAACTCTCTGCTTTCCTGATCCTCACTGATGTTGTCCTTTAGCCCCTCTGCATAGCCCTGGATTAAGGCAATCGGCGTCTTTAGCTCATGAGAAACGTTGGATAAAAATTCTTTCCGCATCTCATCAATCCGCTCTTTTTTCTCAATATCACCCTTTAATTCGTTATTGGCTGATTTTAATTCGGAGATTTTTGTTTCCAACTGCTCAGAAAGCAAATTGATGCTACGCCCTAACTCCCCGATTTCATCCTGACGCCCTGTCTCATAACGGACGTCAAAATTCAGGCGGCTGATCTCCTTCGCAATCCCGGATAGTTGCTGAATCGGTCGAGTAAATCCTCTACCGATAAAATAAGCTAAAAAGATCCCTATCGCTGTCACCACCAGCCCCGTATAAGCCAAAAAACGGTTAGCTACACCTGCGCTCTCCTGAATGCTAAAAAAATTAGAACGCATAAAAACCAAATCGCCTCCGGAAAGCTGTCCAAACAGTTCAATATAATATGCCTCCATCCGTTTGTCAAACCGTTTATAAATCCGGTAATCGTCCTCTTCATAAAGAAGTTTCCCATCCTCCTGGTCTTCCTGAAACAGATATTCCAACGAATAATACTGGCTGATCCGATCCGTTAGCTGTTCCTCTTGGAATCGATTTAGATTTGACGGATATTTTACCTGATAAAACAGGGTGTTGCTGCTTAAATAAATGTTAAAAATATAGAGGCTGATATTTTGTCTGGAGCCGGTTTTTTCCAAATAGAGTGTAATGTCTTCGTCACCCTCGCTCTCCTGATAAATAGAGTCGATTTGATGATAAAGCTCCCCGCAGGTTTTTATTTTCGACTGCTCATAATAACGCCCCAAAAGGGTTATATTGACAAACCAGCAGAAAAAAATCGTCGCTGCCAGCAAGCCCCCCAATGCCAGCACCATACGTACCCGGATGGAATGCTTCATACCGTTACCTCAAATTTGTAGCCCATGCCCCAAATCGTTTTGATATATTCCCCTTTTTCTCCCATCTTACTGCGAAGCTTTTTAACATGGGTGTCAATCGTCCTGGCATCTCCAAAATAATCATAATTCCAGACGTTATTTAAAATCCGCTCCCTGGAAAGCGCGACTCCCTGGTTGGCTATAAAATAGGAAAGAAGCTCAAATTCCTTAAAGCTTAATTCTATGCTCCTGCCGTCAACGATCACCTGATGCGCTCCCTTATCTAAACGAATCCCGCCGACTTCAATCACTTCCTGCGCGTCTCCATTTGTCCGGCGCAAAATCGCCTCTACCCTGGCTACAAGGATTTTCGGGCTAAACGGTTTGGAAATATATTCGTCCACACCTAATTCAAAACCCTGTAGCTCGTCCCGTTCGTCCGATTTGGCAGTCAGCATGATGATCGGCACCTTGGAATATTGCCGGATTTCTCTGCATACCTGCCAGCCGTCCATCTTCGGCATCATCACATCTAAAATAATCAATGCAATATTTTTTTCCTGGAAAAATAAATCGACTGCTTCCTCACCGTTTTCTGCTTCTAATACCTCATAATTTTTATGCTGCAAAAAATCTTTTACCAGCTTCCGCATACGGCTTTCGTCGTCTACCACCATCACTCTGATTCGTTCCAAACCCGACACTTCCTTTCTTTTCTTAATAGTATAGCCAATATCTTTGTTTATTCTGTGTCCGGCTGTCCCTTTAAAGCATTTTCCCGCCTTTGCAAATCTGCCTCCTGCTGATCTAACTCCTCTTTCCAGCCGGCGTATTCATCTAAAATCCTTTCTCGTTCTGCCTCTACGTCTATCGTTTTATCTTTCCAGGTCACGACAAACAACGCCAGTACCAGCGCCAGCAAAAAACCGCTTACAATCCAAAGGTTCCGGTAACGCCCCCGATAAACAGCCTCCAGTTCCTTACGAATACGCTTTTCGGTAAGACGGTTTCCCATCTGCTGTTCCAAATCTCCGGCGGACTCGTCTGTCTCCGGCATACTCCCGCTGGCAGGAACAGGAATCAAGGGCAGTCCCTTTCTCGTCTCCTCACGTCTGGCAAGATGCCGTTGCAGCTCCCGTAAAAAGCCAATCCCTACCGGAGTATGATATTCGGCTTTTGCCGCCAGCTTCCGGTACGTCTTATATAGCTCTTCCTCCTTGCTTACATCCAATTCCGAACGAATAAAAGCGATACTCTCCGCTTCTCTCTTTGCCTGTTCATAGTCCTGCCTGGAGGCAAACAAATAGCCGTCTAAAATATAGCGCTGTCCCTTTGTCGGCTGCCCTTTTACGGGCTTCTCCTTTCCGGCTTCTGCCTCTATAGCTTCTGCCCCTTTTTGCATATCCGGCTGCTCCTCGACCGTTTTTGTTTTTGTTTCCGGCATACCATCGTCTCCTTATTTCCCTACGCATCTACACACATATTACGCACATAACTTTCTTCGTAATATTATAGCACATTTTTTCAAAAAATCCAAATATATATTTGACAAAATCCTTAATCTATGTTATGGTAGTAAGT
>CAJUFW010000099.1 GCA_910585655.1 uncultured Lachnospiraceae bacterium | reverse complement strand
GTAATGTGACTGGAGTTCAGACGTGTGCTCTTCCGATCTCCACCTCTGTCCTTACTGCCTCCATATCATCCTCCCCGCTTTCCTGATCCTCCGTCGCTGCCATATGGTCCACTTCCTCCCCGTCCGGATAGTCTGCCTCCGATCCGCCGCCGGTATAGTCCCCGCCAATCGTTTCTCCCATCCATTCCTCTGTCCGGGACGGCTCTTCATAAGGAAATTCAACGGCTTCCTCCTGGCTTGCCGCTACCTCTTGACCATCTTCCTTTTCCGGCACGCTAAGCGGCTCCGGAACCGCGCCTGTCAGCTCCATTAAAATATCCTCCCGGTGTTCCATTAACCCCGGCAATATCATTTTTACCGCCCGTAACTGAATTCCTTTTTCCATGATCTGCTTAATACTCTGCATCAGGCGGATATCTTCTTCTATGTAGTACCGATGACCCATTTCGTTCCGCTTGATTGGCAGCTCCAACTGTTCCTCCCAGTAGCGCAGTACATGTGCCTCTACCCCTACCAGCTTGGAGGCTTCCGAGATAAAGTAGCATTTTTCGCCCATAATATCGCTCCTCACATTCTTCTGGAATCCTCTTAGGAGACGCTTGCCCGCTCTTTTCCTAAAATTTTCCAGGTTCTTGGTTTCCGGCATGGCTTGTCCTGCCTGACACGGTTTCCCATACCGTTTGACAGTATAGCACAATGTTCTGGCGATGTAAGGGGAATTCTGTCGTGGTTTCCAAAAAATCCCTCGACATTTTTTCCTATCAGCTATTTGTTTCCTATAATTCCGACAAAAATTCCTCCAGGCAGATTCCGTCGGTCAGCGGAATTTCCAGCTCCTCCGACCGTTTCATACACCTTCCAATAAAGCGGGCAGCTTTTCGTATCGACTCTTCTAACGGGATTCCCAATACGCTGTCTGCCGCCAGTATCGCAGCAAATACATCCCCTGTGCCGCAGCGTTCCGTACCGACTTTTTTACTTTGCAGCCAGCGCGGCTCCTCTCCCTCGCTCAAACACAAATTCGTCAATGTTTCTGCTCCCGGAATCCCGGATATCACTACTTGCTTTTTTCTGCCGGATCTGGTTCTGAATCCATCCTCCTTCATCTGCGCCAGCAAACGCTCTCCCATGTTCAAAATCACCGATCGTTCCAGCCTTTTTCCGGCAGCAAGCTCTTCCAGATAAGGAGCGTCCGTCAGCAAGCAGCATTCCGTCAGGTTCGGCGTAATGATATCCGCCTCCCCTATCAGCTTTTGCATCGCCCGGCTCATTTCCTCTGTATAAGAAGAATAACGCTTTCCGTTATCCCCCATAACCGGATCGATGATCACAACCGTTTCCGCCGTAGAAAATTCCTGAATAAAACGCCGTACCAGCTCGATTTGCTCTACTGAACCCAAATATCCTGCCAAAATTCCCTCAAAGTTTAAGTCTAGTTTTTTCCATTCTTCCATCATCGCTGACATCTGCCTGGTACAATCCTCTTTAAAAAAGCTTGGATAAGCCGTATGATTAGAAAAAAGCGCTGTCGGCAGCGGGCAGCACTGTACTTTCATCGCAGAAATGATCGGAATCGACACCGTAAGCGCACATCTGCCAAAACAAGTCATATCGTTAATCACGGCTAATTTTTTCTGTTTTCCTCTGGGCATTCTGACACTCCTTCTTTCTTGTATTCTCCATCTGTTAAGAAATATAACGTATCATAACACGCCTGTTCTCCTCTGTAAAGCAAAAACCACGTTCATCTGGCACCATTATTTTTTTATTATCTGGATATTTTCAGAATACCAATTTTCCTGTAAGATAGGACAGCAGAAGGCTAGAAAGGGGAAACTTTTTTATGAAAACAAAAAACAAATCACTTTTGATTCTTGGTATCGTCCTGTCTCTCGCAGGGCTGATTGGCTCTATTGTAGGATTTTCCGGCTATCATACCAACCAGGAGAGCATCAATGCTTCTGATCCGATGTTCCTGCCGATTTTACTGGGGCTGTTTGCGCTGATGTGCGGGATTGTCGTCCTGGTCAATGCTTTGACACAGCAAAAGGAAGCTGCCAGCCGTTCCACCTCCGAACAGGTGACGCGAATCGCTCAGGCTGCTTTATTTGCCGCTCTTTCCTATATCGGCTTCCAGGTATTCCGCTTTGATATCCCGGTTGGAACGGAGAAGACCGCCTTTCATTTCGGCAATACGTTCGTTGTATTGGCTGCTTTGCTTCTTGGTGGCTCCTGGGGCGGAATGGCAGGCGCGGTTGGTCTGACGATTGCCGATTTGACTTCCGGCTATGCTACCAGCGCACCAAAGACCTTTTTCTTAAAGCTTTGTATCGGATTGATTGCTGGATTTGTAGCGCATCATCTGTTCCATATCACCGAAGAAACCAGCAAGCAGAAGCTGACATTGGCTACTATTGTTTCGGCAGTCTGCGGTATGGCTTTTAATGTCATAGCCGATCCCTTGGTAGGCTTTTTCTATAAAAAATATTTGTTTGGGATTCCGCAGGATATGGCAGCTACATTGGCTAAAATCAGTGCCGTCACTACTTTAGTCAACGCGATTACCTCTGTGCTGTTCGTATCGCTTTTATATCTGGCGCTGCGCCCGATTTTGATTAAGGCAGGATTGTTTGTAAAAATTTCAAAAAGAAAGAACGTGTAAACTTGAGCCAGTTAAACCCTATCGACCAGTTAGAACATGATATTTGGATACTAAAAGGCAAACTCCTTACTTTAAAGCAGCAATTACCCTATACAATGGAGGGAATGGAGAAAGAAAGGCTAGCCAAACTCGAACTTGAGTTGCAGGATATGCAGGAAGAAATAAAGAGAATGAAAGAGACGCCTGCCAGCTCGCCAGCCCCTGATATACAACCGGTTCCTTTCAAAGAACCATCGGCTCTCAAAGAAACGTCGGCTCCCAAAAAACCTGCGCCAAGGCAGGAAAAGTCATTCGATCTGGAAAAGACGTTCGGCACGGGGATTATGGGAATTACTGCCTCTATTTTAGTATTTATCAGTATCATTATTTTTGGAAGTCTGCTGATTCCTCATTTGTCTAAAGGTATCATGACGCTTCTGATGTTTTTGGCGAGCTTTGCTCTGGCAGGAAGCGGAATGTTCCTTTTAAGGAAAAATGAAACAAATAAGTTTTATCTGTCGCTGTGTGCCTGCGGGGTTACTGCTATCGCCGTCTCTTTATTTGTTACCCGGATCTTTTTCGGGCTAATTGACAATATGGCATTTTTATGCTTTATTTCCGTTTGGATGGCGCTGACGGCTTACCTTTGCCATAAATATCATTATTTATTTCGGATCATCGGAGAACTCGGCATACTGATTACTAGTATATTAGGAATCACAGAAATCTTGTTCTTGACCGAGTGGTATTTTTATATTATTTTAGTTTTTATATATGGAAGTTCTTCTTTGGCTTTTCATTACGCAAAGCCGAGAGAGAGCTACGAGAAAAATGCCTTTTCCCATATCAAGCATACGATTGCCTTAACCGCATTTTCACTTCCGCTCCAGTTATGGAATAAAGAATTGCTTTTTATAGAAATTTCTTTCATGTGTCTTTCCTTTTTCTTCCTTGTTCTTTTGGAACTTCTGATCGTATGGAACGAAAAGGTGACGCATGGAGTTTTATTTTACCTTCTTTCCGGAATACAAATGATTCTGCTTGCCGTAACGGTTTCCAAAGCCTATCAAATGCAGTCCAGTCTGTTTTTCGTGCTGGTTTCTCTCTTTCTTATCTATCTGTTTTCCAGAAAACAGACAAAGCAGGAGACCGTAGGAGACCTATGCGCCGTTCTATTATATTTAGCCGGTGGATGGAACCTAATGGAAAGTCCAATCGGCTGCTCTCTCCTTTGTGTTATTCCTCCATTCCTGTACGGCTACTTCCGGCATAAAAAAGTTTTTCTATATAGCGGCTTAGTGGGGATGGTAAGCACGTTTACAAACAACGATACTACCATATTGTCCTTCTTGTTTATGACCCTAATCCCCTTTATCCTGTTTTTATTTCTTGCCAGAAAAGAGAGCGATCACAGATTCAGCAGCATCGGATATGGCTGGATGATGCTTATTTTGTATCATAGCCTTTTCGGCTTATTTGATAAGTACGGTTTCGCTTATTCCGAATCCATAACACTCTCTTTTCTTGCCCTTGCTTTCTCCCATCTTTTGATTATAAAAGGAAATCTGCTAAAAGAG
The DNA here is from genome assembly GCA_910585655.1 of uncultured Lachnospiraceae bacterium. Lineage (GTDB taxonomy): Bacteria > Bacillota > Clostridia > Lachnospirales > Lachnospiraceae > MGBC131033. The sequence continues at coordinate 8,136 of CAJUFW010000099.1, read as the reverse complement.
GAGAGTAAACCATTTGAAATCACTTCTTTTCTCCTAACAGGTATCCTTATGATATTTGGCATTTCCGTTCTGTATAAAGAATATAGAACCTTTTTTGTCATCCTCGCAGCACTGGGATTATTTGTAATAAATTCAAAGAAACTGCTGCAAAAATCCGAACGGTTCGGATATTATATCGCGCTGAAATATACGATTTTTATGCTTGTTGTCCTGGACGTATCCTGGAATCTGGCAATCGTATACAGCGTTTGTATGCTGCTCTTTTCCTTCTTTAGTATTCTGGCTGGATTTTTCTACGAACACAAATCATTTCGGATCTATGGGCTGCTGCTCTCAATGCTCAGCGTATTCAAATTGATTTTGTTTGACGTAGGTGGGAAAAGTACGGCATACAGCGCGCTTGGATTTTTGATCTGCGGAGCAATCTGTTTCGGAATCAGCTTTGTCTATCATAAAATCGAGCAAAAGCTGCAAAAAGCCGCTGATCACTCAAAATAGTTCATACTGTAAAATCAGCCCCAACGCCACCTTCCAGCCAACCTCCAGACTGTCAAGCTCTATCCATTCCTCTCTGGTATGCGCCAAACCGCCTGCTACTGTTCCTGTCGTATTTGCCAAAATCCCCTTTGAGAGCGGAATATTACTGTCTGTAGATCCTGCGTCCACGGCTACCTCTCCCTTATAAAATTCCTGGATAACGGCGATCGTTTGTCTGGTAAATTCTTCCAGAGCAGCTTCATCCAACTCTCCGTTTCCCGGACGCACCCCTAACAGATCCACCGTCAGCTCTCCGCCGCGATTCTGATGGCGCTCCAACACCTTTCGGAACTTCTGCTCCATATCCTCTAAACAAGCCTGAGAAGAAGAACGGAATTCATACAACATCGACGCCTGCTGGGCAATGCTGTTGACCGTCGTTCCACCCTCTATTCTGCCAACGTTGTAAGTCGTCTTTGCCTCGTCCGGCGGCGTAATCTCATACAACTCTGCTACCAGACGGCATAGAATTTCAATCGCGCTTGCCCGCCCATAATCTCCGTAGGAATGCCCGCCCACCGTCCGGCATGTAATCTGATAGCGGTAAGAACCGACTCCTACGTTGCAGCAGCCAGCCAAATAGCCGTCAAAGGAATAAAACGCCTTGATCCGTTCTCCGTAAACGGCAAACAGCTCTTTTGTCCCGTCCAAATTGCCAAGTCCCTCCTCGCAGGCATTTGCTACGATGAGCAGACCATAGCGCAGCTTTATCTTATGCTCCAACAGATATTTTGCGCTCATCAAAAGATTCACCAGATTTGCCGTGTCGTCTCCAATCCCCGGCGCGTAGAGCCTGCCGTCCCGCTCCTCCATCGGCAATGGTTCCAAATCCGGAAATACAATATCCGTATGAGCCGTAAACACGACCAAATCCCGTTGCTCTTCACAGCCGATTTTGCAGATCACATTTTTCGCCCGGTCTATTTCGACCTCCTTAGCGCCCTGCCGCAGCAGCCAGTCCCGGACAAACTCTGCACGCTGATCCTCCTGATGAGACGGCGCCGGAATCTTCCCCAACGTCCGCAGCAGATCTTTCTGCTCCTCGGTATGGGCAGACACATAAGCTTCTATTTCAGACTTTCGTTCCCGATCGATACTCCCCTGATTTACCATACTTTGATCCATCTCCTTTCTCCTGTCATGTATTGTTCTGCTTCTAAGCGTTATGGCTGCCGCTCTAAATTAGCAAATTTTGTAAACTGACTCAGATAAGCCAGCTTCACTGTTCCGGTCGGACCGTTTCTCTGCTTGCCGATAATAATTTCGGAAATACCCGCGTCCTCACTGTCTTTGTTGTAATATTCGTCTCGGTAAAGGAACATCACGACATCGGCGTCCTGCTCGATAGCTCCGGAATCACGCAGATCGGAAAGCATCGGACGTTTGTCCGGACGCTGTTCTACCGCACGGGAAAGCTGGGAAAGCGCAATAACCGGCACGTTGATTTCTCTCGCCAGCGCCTTGAGGGAACGAGAAATGTCAGACACCTCTTGCTGTCTGGATTCTGCTGTCCGTCTGCTTCCGGTCATCAGTTGTAAGTAATCAATGATCACCAGTCCCAGATTATGTTCCAGTTTAAACTTCCGGCAGCGGCTTCTAAGCTCCGTTACGGAAATACCTGGCGTATCATCTATCAGCAGACTGGAATTTCCTACCAGTCTGGCGCTTTCCACCAGCTTTAGCCAGTCCTCATCCCCTAGCTGCCCTGTTCTTAAAATTTGAGAATCTACTTTGGAGTTCATCGAAAGAATACGCTTGACAAGCTGATCTTTGGACATTTCCAGGCTGAAAAAAGCCGTCGTCACACCGGATCGCAGCGTCACGTATTCTGCTACGTTTAATACAAAAGCGGTTTTTCCCATAGATGGTCTGGCAGCAATCAAGATCAAATCCGAGGGCTGCAGACCGGCAGTCATATAGTCCAAATCCAAAAATCCGGTTGCAAGCCCGGTAACAGCTCCTTTGTTTTTGGCAGCCGCCTCAATACTTTCCAAGGAACGCATGACGACCGAACGGATATCTTCCACTTCCCCGGTATTCCGTTTCTGCAGAATTTCAAAAATCTGCTTTTCGGTATCTGCTAAAATATCCTCGACGCCGCTTCTGCCTAGATAACATTCGTTTGTCAAACCCTCCATCGTCCGGATCAGCCGGCGCAACACTGATTTTTCATAGACAATCTGTGCATAATGCCTGGCGTTGGCAGAAATCGGCACGGAAGCGATTACCTCTCGAATCGCTTCCATTCCCGCCAGTTCCGGCGGTAGCTCCTTTTCCTGCAGACGGTTTTGGAGCGTCACCAAATCTACCGGCTTCCCCTCGTCATGCAGCTCCACAATCGTATCAAACAGTACGCCGTATTGCCTCTGGTAAAAATCAGATCCGGTAATCAGTTCCGAAGCCGTCAGAATGGCATCCTGATCCATAATCATAGAACCAATCACGGATTGCTCCGCCTCTATATTGTGCGGCAAAATCCGCTTGATAACTGACTCGTCCATGCCCTCACCCTTTTCCTTCGATCCGACTCCTACTGCTCTTCTACCTGTACTTTCAACTCTGCCGTTACCTGCGGATGAACCTTAATCGGTACCAGATAAGTTCCAAGCGCCTTGATTGCCTCATTTAATACCATCTTTTTCTTATCCAGCTCTATCCCAAGCTGATCCTTACAGGCGGCGGCAATTTCCTTTGTAGAGACGGAGCCAAATGTCCTTCCGCCCTCGCCTGTCTTAATCTTGCATACTACTTTTTTATCCGAAAGTTCCGCCGCAAAGCGCTGCGCTTCTTCTAACAGCTCTTTCTGCCGCTTTTCCTCCGCTGCCTTTTGCAGCTTTAAATCGTTCCGGTTTTTGGCGTTTGCCTCTACTCCCAGCTTTTTCGGCAGAATAAAATTCCTGGCATAGCCGTCGCTGACCTTTACGACGTCTCCCTTTTTCCCAAGTGACTTTACGTCCTGTACTAAAATAACCTCCATCTTATAGCTCTCCTTCCTCTTTCATTTGTTCCAATAACTCTTTGACAATCTTCATCGCCTGCGGAATGGTTACATCCTTTAACTGTGCGCCTGCCACAGACATATGCCCGCCGCCGCCCAGTTTTTCCATCACTACCTGTACGTTCAGTTCATCAATCGAACGGGCGCTGATATAGACCTTTTCATTGTAATACGTAAAGACAAAAGATGCCTTTATTCCGGAAATATCCATAAGTTCGTTTGCCACCTGTGCGCCTAAAATCGTCGGGCTTTCCACTCCGTCCGCATGGCATTCCGCCAGTGCAAAATGCTCTAAGAACACCTCCGAGGTACTGATCGACTTTGCTTTCATTTTGAACTCATTCATCTCTGCCCGGAAGGTTTTGCGGATCTTGGTAATGTCCGCCCCGTTCCGCCGCAGATAAGCGGCTGCCTCAAAGGTTCTTACTCCGGTTTTTACCAGGAAATTGTCAGTATCTACCATAATGCCGGAGTACATCGCATCCGCCTCTAATGGACGAAGCTTTACGTCCTGCCCGGTATACTGCAGGATTTCCGCTACCATCTCACATGCCGAGGAGGCATACGGTTCAATATAGGACAGTACGGCGGTACTAATCGTATCCCCGCTCTGACGATGGTGATCCAAAATCACCACGGTATTCACCCGCTTTAGCAGCTCTTCACATTCGGTATAGCTAGGACGATTGACATCGACTACTACGAGCATCGTGTCTTTATCTACCATCTGTAACGCCTGTTCGCTGTTGACAAACAAATCCTCCTCGTACTCCGGATTATGCTTAAAACGATTTAAAATCGGGGCAACCGACGTTGTAATTTCATTGATTACAATGTGCGCTCTTGTCCCAAGCATTTTGGAAATACGATAAATACCAACTGCCGCCCCTAAGGAATCCACATCCGCCATCGAATGCCCCATAATCATTACCCGCTCTTTTGCCTCTAAAAGCTCCCTTAGGGCATGGGCTTTTACTCTTGCCTTAACGCGCGTATTCTTCTCTACCTGCTGGCTCTTTCCGCCGTAATATTGGATCTTCTCGCCTTCCTTGATCACCACCTGATCGCCGCCCCGCCCTAACGCCAAATCAATAGCGGCTCTTGCGTAATCATAGGATTGCTGATAACTCGTCCCGGAAATCCCTAAGCCCAGACTAATCGTCACTGCCATTTCATTGCCGATATTGACGGCTCTTACCTCGTCTAACAGAGAAAATCTCGTCTGCTGGAGCTGCGCCAAATAACGCATCTGAAAAATCACAATATATTTATCCTTTTCCAGACTCCGCACAATCGCGTCAATGCTCTGCATATATTTATTGATTTTCCGGTCTATCAGGGCAATCAGCAGGGAACGGCGCACCTCGTCGATGCTCTCAAGCGCCTCCTCATAATTGTCAATATAAAGCAGTCCCAAAATCATCTTCTGATCCTGATTTTCCCGCTGCAGCGTCACGATCTCCGTTTCGTCGTATAAATACATCGAAACCATCATCCCAGGATCTACCGCTTCGCCTGCCTTCTCCAGCATCTCCTCATCCATTGCCCGGCGCAGCACGATTTTATAATTCCGCTCCTCAAACTCGGTATGAAGAACGGCGTCTGCCTCTGCGCTTGGAAACAGTTCTTTTTCCACTGATGGAAACACATTGGTAATAGAACCTTTTGCCTGCCGTTCGTCATGTATGACATCCAAAAACGCATCATTACCCCAAATCAGACGTCCGTCCAAGTCAAGCAGCGCATACGGCAGGTTCAGCTCCTTTAGCATCGTTTTCTGGCTTTTCATAAACCCTGTCGCATAACGTACAAGCTGACGCTGAAAGCCGCCCTTGCGAAATATAAAAATAGCAATCGCAATCCCCACATAGACCAATACAAAAAAAGACATCACAATCCCGCTCTGCGTATCGATCAGATAGATTGCCACATTCATGCAAATCAACAGTACCGACAACAGCAACGGCCATCTAAAATACCAACGGAAGGAACCTGTGATTCCCCGCTCCGCCTTTGTTTTTTTGCTCATAATCTGCCTCTCCCTCTCCGTACCGGACGGATTTCATCCGCGATTACGTCTGTGCGTTTGTTCCAACATTATAGCATAGTTCCGGCTCCGGTTCAAGACAAATACCTGCCCTCTTTTACGAGAGCTTCTCTAATAGCCCTCTCGCTGCGGCTAATCCGTTGGCAGACGCCTGCTGCAGTCCGCGTGTGACGGAAGCGCCGTCACCAATCGCATACAAGTTCCGTACGCTGGTTTCAAACTGCCGATCGACTACTACTTTATTGGAATAAAATTTTACCTCTACTCCATAGAGCAGCGTTTCATCACTGGCAATTCCTGGCGTTACTTTATCCAAAGCCAGCAGCATTTCCTTGATATCCACCATGATCCGGTGCGGAAATACCAGAGACAAATCTCCAGGAACGGCATCTTTTAGCGTTGGAATCAGGTTGTTGCGGCAGAGGCGTTCCTCTGTCGTCCTCCTGCCTCTTTGAAAATCCCCAAACGTCTGTACCAAAACCTTGCCGTCGCAGAGCATATTGCTAAGCTGCGCGATGTGTTTGCCGTACTCAATCGGTGTTTTAAACGGCTTAGTAAAATTTTTGGAAACAAGGATCGCAAAGTTGGTATTGTCTGTTTTCAGATCCTGCGACTTATACGCATGACCGTTGACCACTGCCAATCCGCCCTCATAATATTCCGTCGCCACTTCGCCGGAGGGATTGCTGCAAAACGTTCTTACCTTATCGTCAAACGTCGGCGTATGATAGACCAGTTTTGCTTCATAGAGATTTTCATTGAGGAACTCCATGATCTCGTCCCGCACCTCTACCCGGACGCCGATATCCACCGTTCCTACCTTCGTTTCAATCCCATGCGCCTGACAAATATGGGAAAACCACTCCGACCCTTCCCTGCCAATCGCTGAAACGATTTCCTTTGCATAGATCCGCTCCCCATCTGACAACAGAATTCCTTCGGCGCGCTGCTCTCCCTGTTCTTCCTTCACAAGAATGTCCTGTACCATAGTATGAAAACGCATTTCCACACCCTTTTCTTCCAAATGCTTTTGAAGCCTGGAATAGATTTTATAGCCTTCCTCGGTTCCTAAATGCCGGATCGGGCATTCGATTAGCTTTAAGTTTGCGTTGATCGCCCGACGACGGATTTCCCGCAATTCTGCCTGTTTATCCATCCCGTATACATTGGCGTCCGCGCCGAATTTCAGATAAATCTCGTCGGATTCCCGCAAAAGCGTTATCGTCTCCTCGTACCCTAAAATCTCCGGCATGTTTCCCCCTACATCCGGCGAAAGCGAAAGCTTCCCGTCTGAAAAAGCGCCCGCTCCTGCAAAACCTGTCGTAATCGCACATGGTTTACAGCCCATACAGACTTTTGTTTTCCGCTTAGGGCATTCCCTCTTTTCGATTGGATGCCCCTTTTCCACCATCAGTACATGCAGATCCGGACGTTTTTCCATCAGCTCATATGCACAGAAAATACCCGACGGACCTGCCCCGATAATAATAACATCATACTTTTTTTCCATTTGCTTCACCCTTTCCTTCTCCATTCACTCTACCAACTGGAAAAAGCCATTCCTGGTTTCCCACAGAATGGCTTTTTAGCGCATATGGTACTGCTCAAAATCGGCAGCCTCACAGCAGCCGACCTAATCTACCGTATACGGCATCAGCGCGATATGACGAGCGCGCTTTACTGCTACCGTCAAAGCTCTCTGATGCTTTGCACAGTTTCCGGTGATTCTTCTAGGCAGAATCTTACCGCGCTCAGACACGTATCTTTTCAGTTTATTGACATCTTTATAATCAATTCCTGCATTGGTCTTATCTGCACAGAATACACATACTTTCTTTCTTCTGCGGACGGTTCTTCTCCTTACTGGAGCATCCCCCTTCTCGCCTTTTTCATTTTTATTGAACGGCATTCTTTGTGACCTCCTTTTCCAATCTCTTTTTCTCTACTGATCCGGCTTGACAGGTCTCTCCCGGCTGTACGTCCTTAACTAAATGGAAGCTCTTCGTCGATTCCATCCGGGATATTCATAAATCCGTCTGCTGCCTCGCTTGGCGCCGGTCTGTCCATCTGAGGCGCCTGCTGGTAATCGCCCGGCATACTTGTATTATGCGCGGCTGCATTCTTACTCTCTGCAAACTCCAGCTCCTCTACGACTACATCTGTCGTATAGACCTTGTTTCCGTCCCGGTTGACATAGCTTCCGGTCTGGATACGCCCTACTGCGCCTACCTTGGTTCCCTGCTTTAAGTAGCGCTCTGCGAACTCAGCAGTCTTTCCAAAGGATACACAGCTAATAAAATCAGCAGTATCGGTATCTCCCTGTCTCTTAAACCTACGATCCACTGCAAGCGTATATCTTGCAACGGCAGAAGAATTCTCACCCTGGGAATAACGAATCTCAGGGTCACGGGTTAAACGACCCATTAAAATTACTTTGTTCATTTAAGGAAACCTCCTTACCTCGTCTGGGGATGAACTTCCTTAATCATCCGAAGATGACCTCAGTCATCTTTTCTTATGCACAAAAATCTGATAGATCGGAAGAGCGTCGTGT
>CAJUFW010000098.1:288-12468 GCA_910585655.1 uncultured Lachnospiraceae bacterium | reverse complement strand
TTTATGCCCGACTGCCTCCATATGGTCTTTTAACGGTTTCCTGTCAATCGTCAGTCCACGCAAAACCATATCCGTCTCACGCAAGGTTAAAGTATTCCCTTCAATCGCATTGGAATTATATGTGTATTCGACTGCAAACTCCTCTGTCAGACGTTCCAATTCCCCCTCTGTCAGTGGTCGTCTGGAATCATCCAGCTGCGCCCTTCTCGTGTAACACCTGAAATCTTTCCTTCCGAACAAAGTATACGTACTCGTCTGTCAGAAATCCCCCACTTTTCCGCTGCCTGCTTTACTGTTATATACATAAAGATTGCACCTCTCTTCCGAAAATAGTATATCCTATTTTCGGAATAACAGCAATCCAAAAGGAATAATAATTTATTGTTTTCGGAATAATATCATTCTGCATAACAGGAAGCTTCGCAATTCCTTTTTTCGGGTATTGCTGATATCAGAACGAACAAGTAACCCTATTGTTGTCCGTATGATTCGATTCATGTATGAATTTACAGAAGATACTCTTCCAAAGATTTTTAAAATTACTGGCTTGTTGGTGATACTGGAAAAATATAACCAAATAGAATGAAAAAGAATTCCACAAAGTGGAATTCCCGCGCCGGAGCGCGTCTGCGTCAGCAGACATTTTCCTTAGGCGCGAAGTGCGCATCCCCCGGAGGGCTTTTTGTATGATAGGGAAGTTTGGAGAACTTTCCTATCATAGAACAAAGAAAACTGCTACACATGGGACAAACCCTTTTGCATAGCAGTTGTTCTTTTTTCGTTTATCGAACATTTGTCATAAGTTTTATAATGTTTTCTTATGGTACCACACGCAGACTAGTCCTGCCTAAGATAAAACTGATACATATCCTCCGACGGTACGTAAGTCACTGGCACTTCTCCCCCTAGCAGCTCAGAAAGCCAGTCTTTGGCATAGCGCATACCCAGCTCCTCCCAGTTGTAATGCCCGAGGTTGATCATAGCGGTATTACGCCCAAGCTGCATAGCGTCGCGGACATACGAAAGCACCGTCCAGTCGATTACTTCACCAGGAATGATTACATCTGCTTCCTGCTCAAGCGTCCGGATCACCTGTACTCCATATTCCTTTGGCGATCCGTCCGGATTCTTCTCTTTTAACATCATCGGATATAAATGCCCGACTAATGCCACACGCTTCACTGTTTTGTTCGGATCTCCGATATAACGTGCGCCGTTTAAACCGATTGTTTTTACCAGGTGTGCCATCAGCGCTTCCAACGTCATCTCCGGAATCTCTACCAGAAAATGAGCAAAGGCGCCGGTCGAAGTATCGATCTTTGCCGATTGCTCCCATCCTAAATACTTTAACACTCCGGTAAAAATCCCGTCCGGTTTGTGAGCGTGCATATGATCATGGTCACGCCAGATCGTAATTCCATGCTTTTGAATCAGCTTCTGCTTTTCCTCATAGACACCGTTGTCAAATTCTTCAAACCAGCCGGCTCCGTCTATTGAGGTATAAAAGGTCGGTTCATGTACGACGATCAGATTCGCCCCCAGCTCGGCAGCTTTTTCAATCACATGAATCGTCGCTGTCATCGCCGTCACCACACCTGTACATTCCGCTTCCGAATCGCCTGCCTTATAGTTATCACAGCCGTGATAATCTTCTAACTGCGGATGGTAGGCTAATATCTTTTCTACTACTTCGCGGTTTTTCATATCCTTTGTTCCTCCTGTTTTTTATTCCATATCGCTTTCCATTGATATTCTTTATGGCTCCTTTGTCTCGATCTGATAAGTCCATTCTTTCAAATCAGCTTTCAGGATTGCTTCATAGCCTCCCCGCTTCCATACCAGAGTAATCTGCTCCCCCGCCGTCTCTGCCCTGCATTCTGCCTCAAAGCCAAAGGCTGGGAAGGTATTGCGGAAACGCAGCAGCTCTAACTGCCGTTTTACAACATCCCATTGCAGCCGTTCCTCTATCTCCTGCGGACTCAGATTCGTACGGTTGATTTCCTTATGACCGCCGGCGCCCGCTCTTGCCACTGCCGGATGATCGTTTTTCCCGGCAAACAAATCCAAATACCAAATCTGCGGCTTTCCCGGCATAAACAACTGCAATGCTCTGGCTAACAGCAGCTTTTTATCCTCCTCGCCAAGCGCGCTGTAATAAGTCGCATTGACCTGATAATACATATTTTTATTGCCATGCAGATCCTTGACATAACCGCCACGCGCCACTACCGTGTCTATCAGCTCCTGAATTCGTTCTTCCGGCAGCAGTCCCCGCAGATCTAACAGCGGAATTCCGTCGTGACAGCCCAGCATATTGACGGTACGGATCTTTTGTTCGGTCAGCTCCCTTGCCCACTGTACCAGCAGGCTTCCGTCTGCATGTTCGATAGCATCTAAAATCAGCCCCGGCAGAAAAAAGTCATAGGTCATATATCCTTTTTGCGCCAAAACCCGGTAATTTCCCTCTCCATAGCTGGCATGAATTTCCGGAAGAAGCTCCAGCCCATACGTATCTGCCAGCTTCTGTACTCGTTCCAAAAGTTCCCAGGTGCCTGGCTCGTTTAAAAAGTTCTTCTCTCCTACTTCCTTAGGCGCATAGGCAAAAGCATCCAGCCGCACGATTTTTGTCCCGTAGGAAGCCAGCTTTTTTAATACCTCTTCATAGTATTCCCATACCAGTGGCGACTTGATGTTCAGATCCATTTGCCCCAAATAAGTACGATGCGCCTCCAAATACTCTGTCACTGACTCCTGATATGGCTGAAAGCTGCCAAAATCCAGATCCTTTAACGGTGTCCCCTTCTTTAACGCCTCGTTTATCCGATCTGCTAACGTAACAGCGGAAAGATACTGCATACCGCAAAGCTTCATCAAGTCTTCATAGCCAAGCTGCGGATAACGAATTTCCTGGTAGAACGTATTCCAATACGGTACGTCCCGTCCGTCCGGGAAACGAACCATCAAAATCGGCAGACCCGGCTTCCGAAAGAACATCTCTTTGATCACTGCTTCCTCTGGCTGCAGATATCCTTCCTCTTTCATCGTCCCGTGACCTTCCCAAAACCGGTTCCAGTTGATAAAAAAATCCTTATAATCCGAATCTTCCCCTTTTTGCAGGATATCCTGGAACGGAGCAGAGAGAACCGAAATATGATTTAAAATAAAATCCAGTTTCAAATCCATTCCCAGGTCTTTGATATCTTCTATATCCTGCGCCCGCCCCAGCATTTCGTTGATTTCATAATCGATCACCGAAAAACCACGGTCTAAATCGGTATTAAAAATACTAGGCAGAATATAAAAGGAACTAAAAATATCCTTTGCCTCCGCGCTTTTTAAAAAGGCGACGACATCCTCCAGCCGTCCTCCAATGCTGTCCGGGTAAGCGTTTAACATCGGTCCATTGTCTATCCGTTTCTCCATTTATTTTCCCCCTATGAATCCAACTGCCCAAGCTCTTCCAGGCTTAACAGCGCTCCGCTCTTTGCCAAAATAATATGTGCCTTATGCGCCTGTGACCTTAACAAGTTTTGTTCGATTTCCAACACCATTGTCGTAAAAGCGCTGTCTGTCTGACCGTCGCGGTTTCTGGCTCTCCGATGCGCCAGCGTTTCTTCCGGTGTTGAATTGAGCAAAATCGGAATATCCACGCCCTGCAGCAGATCGTTGTTGCCGTGCGTCCATTCCAGCAGCAACACCTCTTTCCTGCTCATATCTACCGATTCATACCACAGTTCGGTATCCGTCCGTCCCATACGCTTTAAAAATAAGTCTCTCTCGCCCTCGTGGAACCGCCGCAGGATATCCGACACCTCGTCAAAATCAATTTCCTTTTCCGTTCCCAGATAACCTGCCAAGCCCTTCCGTCCATGCTTTATATAAGCTTCAAACCAAGGATGCCCGTCGATATGGCTCTTGTCTGCGTCTGTAAACTCCTCCTGCCATTGCCGGATTTGAAAATAGGCTTCCTGGTAAACGCCCTCCTTTATCATACCGCGAATCGCGGATTCCCGGAAAATATGAAGCCGCTCTGCATCGTTATATAGCGGAATGCGATGCGGATAATTGTCTCCGGACAGCACATAGGCGCCGATTCCTACTGCTTCCAAATAATAGCCTAAAATAGAAGCAATCTCCGACTTTCCTACTCCGGAACCGCCGCAGACACAAACGACTGCTTTCTGCCCTCCTCGATCCGCTATCTGCCGCAGCTCTTCTAACAGCAGCGGGAAAATCGTGGTCGCTTTTTGAATATGCCCTTCGTCAATCGCAATCTTATCTCCCGGCATGTCGCCATGCGGAATATCTGATGTTACTTCCGGCAAAACATAGCCGTTTTTTAATAGCTCGTCTAGTTGCTTCAAAAGTATCCTTCCTCCTTTTTATAGTCCCATCGCCTCATAAGCCAAATCCCGAATAGTTGGGTGAATCGTCGTATAAGCCTCTCCAAAACCGACTACATGCTGGGTATAAAACATACTGATCCGATGGATCGGATCGACCAGCACATAAGCTCCGGCAGCGCCGTCCCAGCCAAATTCTCCAATCGGCGTCCGCCCGCTTTCCAGACTGTTTTTTACACGTACACCCAATCCGTAGCCATAGGCGCCCTTTCCGCTCTTTTTAAAGTCCTCCTGCGACTTTCCGGTCGTAACGCTGTGCGTAAACAGCTCTACTGATTCCTCTTTTAAAATTCTTGCTCCGTTTGCGCCTACTCCGCCATTGGCAAGGGCATCCACGACTTTTGCATAAGCTTCTACGGTTCCCATCAGCCCGGCTCCGCCGCTCTCATATTGCTCTGTGATCTGAAACTGATTTTTCTGAGGAATCGACCGGATTTTCTTTTCCTGATAATCATACCCATATAAAGCAGACGGTTTCTTGTGATCCGGCAGCTTAAAATACAATTCCTCTGCCTCTAATGGTTCAAATATATGCCGTTTTAAATAGTCGCTAAATCGCTCGCCGCTGACTTCTTCGATCACTGCCGCCATCACATCATGCCCCAACGAATACGCCCAGCGTGTACCTGGCTCAAAAATCAACGGCATCTTAGCAATCGCCCGTACAATCTCCCTGGTTCCTGCCTTGCCTCCTGTTTGCCGGATTACCTCCCGGATCGCCTCCGACTGGGTATCGTAAGTCAGTCCCGCCGTCATAGACATCAAATCGATGATTCGCATCTGCGTAGCCGCATAGTGGGACGCCTCTCCCCGTTTTGGCATTTCTGCCGGAAATACACCAATCGGGAACTCTCGATCCAGTATGTACATCACTTCATATTCCGGCAGATAGTTCCAGACCGGATCGTACAAATGCAGCTTTCCCTGTTCGATCAACTGTACTGCCGCTGTCATGGTCATCAGCTTTGTAGCAGAAAAGAAAAAATACAGATCGGTTTCCTTTACCGGTATCTTCTGCTCATAGTCCGAATGCCCTGCCAGATGCCGGTAAACAACCTGATGCTCTCTTTGAATCAAACAGTCTAAATTGTGAATTCCATAAATGTCCTCTAACGAATCCAAATATGTGGTTAGCTGATGAAAGCCCAACTCAAACACCTCCTTGTTCCAACCATTTTTTAAAGATTGCTTCTGCCATTTTCCTGCCGCCTGCCCAATTCGGATGTACGCCGTCGCCTAAGTGCATTCCCTCCTGTAGCCGATGGATATCCTCTGGATCGCGCATCAGCAAATCCAAATCAATCCAGCCGTCCGCCTGAGTGCCGCCCCGGATCAATTCGTTGTATGCCTGCCGCTTTGCCTCCGCAGCTTCCCGCCAAGGCGCTCCAAACGCTCCAAACGGCGGGATTGTAGAAACATAAATCCGGCTTCCCTGTTCCTGCGCCTGGCGGATCACCTCTTCTAACGCCGCAAAAATATCAGCAGCATCCGGAACGCTTTCCTCTCCAAATACAAGACTGTGTGAACAATCGTTGACGCCGATCAGCGCAAACACCAAATCCGGAACTGCATCGGTAAACAAATCCCTTAAAAACCGATCTTTTCCGGCAATGCCGAACTGATGTCCTCCTCCTGGCAGCAACTTGACAGCCGGAAAGCTTTTTTGCAGACGGTTGCCGGAAATTCCTCCATTGATCACAGTATAGCCCCCTGGAAAGCGTTTGTAAAGCAGTTCCGTCAGGGAATCGCTAAAATAGGACATATGGGTGATCGAATCGCCAAATAAGGCAAGCAGCTTTGTCTCCTCCGGAGCCAGTATAGAAATCGAAGAAAGCCCCACTAAAAACTGATTTGGATACGGATCGTTTGCCAGCACAGGCGCCAGTTCCCGTTTTACCGTAAAGCCCAAAGCTTCCGTTTCTAAAAAATCTCCCGAAAACTGCATCCCCTGCCAAGAATACGCCGCATACGTTACACAAGCGCTCCTTACAACGGTTTTTTCTTTTAAGTACATCCAAAGAATCAAATCATCTTCTGCCGTTACTTCCTGCCAAAGCTCATCGCTGTTTTTCTCACTGCCCGGCTCCAGGACGATTTTTTCTTTCCCTTCACAGGTTATCCTCTGTCTTTTCGAGCGCCGCCCTGTCACACGGTTTCTCAGCTCCAAAGCTACATGCTCAAAAACCATCGGCTCTTCGCCGTAGCGGTTTTGAAACCGTATCCGAATCGCCTTTCCCGCTGTGTTGTTTAAAAAAACGCCCTTTTGTGTTATATGTTCTAATGTACCTGCTTCCTGATGATAGTCAATCGGCACATAGCTCCAGACTGGTATCCATCTGCTCATCTTTTCCTTCCTCCCTTTCCTCTGGCAGACTTGCCTCCTTTTTTAGTTATCGGCGAATGCTTGCCCGCTCTTTATAAATAACAAAACGGCTCTCCCGAATCGACAAATTCTACCTGAATACCAGGAAGAATCGGTTCCAGCCAGCTTCCCAGATGCTTCATTCCTGCTTCCTCGCTTCTCTCATGCCCCAAAATGAGCATCGCCTGCTGGTATCCTAACGCCTGCATATTACGGATAAAAGGAGGCGATAAAAGCTCGAAAATCTCCCCGCATACTATGACGTCTAGGCTTCTTTCCTCCATGATCTTAAGTGGCTTTAGCGGATCCCCTAGTCCCTGACTTCCGCCTCCTACTAAAATACCAACCCGTTTTACCTTCATCTTCGGATCCCCTACTGCCCGGATTTTTTCCATTTCCAGCTTTTCTTTCAAAAAGTCTGCCAGCTCCTGCAAAGACATCAAAGGAATCTCATAACAAGCGCCGAAATGCTCGGTCGGGCTTCCTGGAATATCTGGTATCACATAAGACTCCCACCCCAGTTCCTTTTCCAATCCCCGGTAAATTCCATCTTTTTGTTCTGCGTGCATATGATCGTGAAAACGCCAAATAGCAATATGATTTTCTTCCAGCAGCCGTTTCTGCTCCCTGTAAACCGGATTATGTTCGGCAAACGGATCGTCTGACTTTCGTTCCAAAAAAAGCGTCGGCTCATGTGTAATGATCAAATTGGCATGCCGACTGACTGCTTCCCGTAATACCTCGATAGTCACGAGAAAAGAGGTGACGATTTTCGTCACCTCTGTATCGAAGCTTCCGGTTATCAGGTGATCGCAGGTTTTCTCCTCCGGTATTGTTACCCCGGTCTTTTTTATAATCGCGTTCGTAACCTCTCTAACCGTCATACCAAACCTCCCTTTTCTGCTAAATTTTTGCCAATGTTCCCAGACGAATCGGATTGACCACCTCTTTGGACTGGAGTTTGTTCCAGAAATAATGGTACTTTTCCTGCTCTTCTTCCGAAAGCATATGAGTCTGGTTCCCCAGGTCGCATATAGCAAACTCGCCTTCATATGGCTTCCATTCCGGTCTTCCCTCTCCATTTGGATCGCCGGAGGCGGCAAACTGATACCAATAACCCTGAATCAGTTCCATAAAATCATAGTCGGCTCCTACCCAATGATAATCAAAGAACGGATTACGCTCCCCTTTATCCACTCGTCCGAATACATACGGCATTTCTGCACAATGCGGAGAACCTGCCTGATGTCCCCGCTCAGTTTCGTTTTCTTTTGTCATCAGCCAAATATAAGCTCGATGCCCATACTGTTTGCATAACGCTCCGATTTTGACAGCTCCCATCAGCATAATATCGGAAGCGATCGTTGACGCCATCTTAGCTGCCATCACCGGCGTCTCTGCCGGATACCATTTTTTCATATTTTCTACATTGTCCGGAAAAGCCTCTTCCAGATATTTATGATAATCCGCCAGCGCCAGTCCCTCTTCTCCTGCCACCGGAAATTCCTGAGCGCAGCTTCCCATCAGCACGTCAAAATCATTAAATTTTCCGGCGTCCATCCAGTCGGAATACCGCTCCGGTAAAAATTCCCCGTCAATGCAGAACGTAAAGCCCTCTTGAAACGGAACCTCGGCATAAGCATCAAACAGATTCCAGGCATCTCGTTCCCGCAGTTCTTCAATCGAGCTGCATCCGATTTTTTCCATAAATTTCATGCCGCGCTCTTCCATATCCTCCCGTGGTCCAGGCTGCATAAAGCCCCAATAAATCGGACCGCTCTCTATTGAAACCCTCTGAATCAGCCCTTTCATCAACGGAGAAGCATGCAGCGCTCCCGTCCCGGCTGCCCCGCCGGACTGCCCGGCTACGGTAATCCGCTCCGGATCACCGCCAAAAGCAGCAATGTTCTTTTTTACCCATTCGCACGCCTTTCGCATATCATAAAGCGCATAATTCCCAGAAGTACCATTTCCCTCTTTGGTCAGATCCGGATGTGCGAAAAATCCAAAAAAGCCCAGCCGATAGTTAATAGTTACTACGATCACATCTCTTCTTTTCGCAAATCCGTCTCCGTCACAGACACACTCTACGCCAGAGCCTGCTACCATCCCGCCTCCATGAATCCAGATAAACACAGGAAGCTTGTCCTCTGCCGTTTTAGCCGGAGACCAGATATTCAAGTACAAACAGTCCTCCTCATACTGGGAACGCGCCAGTATCTGCGGAACTCCATGTACGTTTGCCGGAGCCGCGGGCATCTCCTGTACCCTCTGAATCGCAGCGGCACGGTATTCGACTGCCTTTCGTACCCCTCTCCACCTTCTGGCGTCCTGCGGATGACGAAACCTCAGGTTCCCTACCGGCGGCGCCGCAAACGGAACCCCTTTAAAGATTTTCAGGCTGCCCTCTGTATAGCCCTGAAGCCATCCCTCTCTGACCAATACCTTTGCTTGTTCAAAATCTGACATTTTTTTACCATCCTTTCTATTCTTTATGATAATTTACGAATAAACTTTACCAGTTCCCTCGCCATTTTTTTGTGTTTTGCAACAGACGGATGAAACGCCGCGCCTACGTCTTCTCCCATATTCATCATCTTTGTATATTTCATCAGATAAAGAAACGGATCCTTAGTATCTTTTTTAAATCTTTCTACTATTTTCCGAATGTTATCATAAAGATAATAGTCCATACATCCCAGTGTGCAGATGATTTTCGTCTCTTCTTTGTTCTTTTCCCGAATACTCGCTATAAAGTCATAATAATTCTTTTCAAAGTTTCGTTCCGCCTGCTCTTTTTCCTCCTCCGGGCAAAAATAAATCTGTGTTCCGTCGTTTGTCCCAAGGTTAAGCACCACATATCTGGCAGGCTTTTTTGTAAAATCAAATGGTCTGTATGAGCTGATTTTTTCCTTTCTTTTTTCTGCCAACTTATCCTCTAAAATCCGGTCTGCATAAGCATATAAATCCATCATCCCATAAAACCCCTGCATATTCGGCATTGCCGTAAGGCTGATACCGCTTACGGAAATAAACCGTGATTCCAGCCCAAGCTCTCTTGCCGCAATCGCTCCATAGGACAAATAGCCGTCTTCATCCGCAGTATAAAAGTCCCGGTTTACTTCCCGCGTATCATTTCCAAATCCGCAGGTAATCGAATCTCCGATAAACTCTATTACCTCTTTTTCAGGTGCCTGATATGCCATCAGCTCTCCTTCCATACAAAACCCTGAAATTCCAAGCGCTGTCCGGAAGTTTTCCGTAAGTTTTACTATCCGAATGATATGTTCTTCTTCCTGCTCGCTGCAAATTAGCATCACAGAAGCCGTTTCTCCCCGAACCGGAAGTTTTTGATATGCCTCTTCTTCTCCATCCAAAAAAACAGAAATCCATGGCCAATCTTTCTTTTGCGGCAGTTCCTTCCCTGGCGGCAGCGCTATCGGAGGCACAAAAGTATCTGGTATTACAGAAAAATTTACGGCAAGAAAAGTTCCTTTAAAGCGAACTTCCCAGCTTCCGCATGTATAATTAGAATATAATACTTTCTCGGTTTCGTCATAATAGCTACGACCATATACCTCTACTCTATCCCTTACTTCTTGTATTGATACCGTTTTCATCGTACTTTTCCCTCCTGTCATCCCTTTACGCCGCCGATTACCACACCCTTAATAATCTGGGACTGGATAAACGGAAAAATAATCAACACCGGCAATACGGCAATCATTGCAATCGCCATTCTGGCGCCTACCGTCGGGAGCTGCAGCCCCTGTAAATTCGCACCTTCGGTCATACTCGACTGCATCGTCAAAAGCTTAATGTTATTTTGCAGATTGTTCAGATAAGCGTTGATACTGTAAAGCCTCTGATTGGAAATGTAGTACATCGCATTAGACCAGTCGTTCCAATAAGCCATCCCGGCAAACACGGAAATCGTAATGATCACCGGTTTGGAAAGCGGCAGCATGATCTTGGAATAGATTTTCATTTCTCCGGCGCCGTCCATCCTTGCCGCCTCTAAAATTTCACTTGGAATACTGCTGCTATAATAATTTCGTACCAGCAAAACATTCATACCGCTCATTAAATAGTTGGGCAGCAGCAACGCCCAAATCGTATTTTTGATATGGAAAGTCTGTGTCCAAATAATATACGAAGCCGTCATACCACCGCTAAACAGCATAGTAAAAAAGATAAAAAAAGCGATTGCATTTCTGGCTTTAAAATCTTTCCTGGAAAGCGGATATGCAAACATCGAAGTTATGATCACATTGGTCAGTGTACCTACAATCGTGACCACAATCGTAACCAGATAGGCTCTGCCAATGGTCTCTCGTTTCGCCCACAGATATTGATAAGCGGCAAAGCTAAGCTTAGAGGGGATAAATTTATAGCCTTCGTTGATCAAGGCATTTTCCTCCGTAACCGACGCACTAATCATCAGCAAAAACGGCGCCAGACAAAATACCGCAAACAAGATCATGATCACACAGCAAACCATCTGGAACCTTTTTTCAGAATTGACATGTTTCATAACTATCCCCCCATCAGAATAACGAGCTGTCCGGATCGACTTTCCGGACAATCAGGTTTGAGAGCAGCACCAGTACAAAGCCGATAATAGACTGAAATACACTGGCTGCCGACGACATGCTGACATCGTTTAGTTTCATCAACGCACGGTATACATAAGTATCAATCGTCTGCGTCGTAGTATAAAGCGCGCCGGAATCCATCGGAACCTGCAAAAACAGACCAAAATCCGAAGAAAAAATCCGTCCAATGCTCATCAGAAGCATTAAAACCACCATAGGGCGGATAATCGGCAGAGTAATCAGACGAATCTGCTGCATCTTCGTCGCACCGTCCAGCTTTGCCGCCTCGTACAGACCAATATCAATTCCTGACATCGTTGCAATATAAATAATGGAACCATACCCGGCTCCCTTCCAAAAATGTACCAGAGTTAAAATAAACGGCCAGTATTGCGGCTGCGAATACCATGAAATCCCGTCTCCATGTAAAATCGTATTGTTAATCCAGCCGTCTCCCCCTAAAAACCCGTAGACCAAATAGGCAACGATAATAATGGAAATCATGTTGGGAAAGCAGATAATTGGCTGAATCGCCTTGGCAATTTTTAGCTTGCCGATTTCTGTCATCATTACGGCAATCGCCAGAGAAGCTACCAGTCCTCCAAAAATAAAAACGATATTATAAAGCAACGTATTCCGGATCATAATAAAGAAATCCTTGGTTCGGAACAGAAATTCAAAGTTTTCAAAGCCTACCCACTCACTGGCAAAAATCCCTTTGGCATAATCCAGCTTTTTAAAAGCAATCATAATTCCAAACATCGGAAGATAATTATTCACAAGCAAGTAAAGAATTCCCGGTAGCATCATCAGAACCAAC
>CAJUFW010000098.1:0-278 GCA_910585655.1 uncultured Lachnospiraceae bacterium | reverse complement strand
TGACACACTCTTTCCCTACACGACGCTCTTCCGATCTTTCTCCATATGTTCTCTCCCCTTTCCTCATTTCAGTTGTTTCCGCCTTCTGATAGACCGCGGCAGGACGAAAGGTTTCTCCGTCCTGCCGCAGTAAGAAGCCCCTAGTTTCCGGCGCAACTTATTGATTTGCCTTTAGCCAGGCATCTAATTGCGTCTGTGCCTCCTGTACTACCTCGTCAATTCCCGCGTCCTTTAGAGCTTGGACAAACTTTGGAATATATTCTTCCGGATTTAGCTCC
>CAJUFW010000097.1:11062-12596 GCA_910585655.1 uncultured Lachnospiraceae bacterium | reverse complement strand
ATATCTGGTCACAAAGCCTAGATCCTTCTGCCAAAAAACCAGTTATGGTCTGGCTGCATGGAGGCGGCTATATGGGTGGCTCTTCAATAGAACAGATCGCTTATGACGGTCAGAATCTAAGTGAATTTGGCGATGTGGTTGTCGTTTCTCTAAACCATCGGCTCAATATTTTAGGGTATGTAGATTTGACCTCCTGGGGAGATACCTATTGGAATTCCTCTAACCTAGGGCATGCCGATATTGTTGCAGCCCTCCGTTGGATTCAGACAAATATCGCAGCCTTTGGAGGTGATCCAAACAATGTCACCCTCTTCGGGCAATCCGGCGGCGGTATGAAGATTACTGATTTGCTTCAGGTTCCCGATGCTGCCGGGCTATTCCATAAAGGAATCATTATGAGCGGTGTCGCCGGAAAGGATTTTCCTTATGGAGAACCACGGCATGACAGAGAAGTAGTCGAAGCTTTGTTAAAGGAGTTAGGAGGGAATCCGGAAGATATCCAGTTGCTGGAAACTTCTTCCTTTGAAGATATATACAAAGCATTTCGTAAGGTTCAAAAGGAGCTTTGGCAGCAAGGCATCACCACCTATTGGGGACCTCGCCCAAATCAATGGTACACCGGTGATCCACTGAAAACCGAATTTTCCGAATTTTCCAGACAGGTTCCAATCCTTATCGGCAGCGTAATCGCAGAGTTCAGCTTTGTACCAGAACTTCCTAATCCGCACCTTCTTTCTGCCAAAGAACGCAGGCAGCAGGTCGTAAATCATTATGGAGAAGCACATGCCGATGAACTGATTGCTTTGTTCCAAAAAGCCTATCCGGAGAAAAACGAGATTGATGTGACCAAATTGGATATTTCTTTCCGTCCTTCTGCCTATGAATATATTGAGGAAAAGCTGAAAAACTCCCAGGCTCCGATTTATTCCTATTTATTTACGCTAACCTTTCCATTCAACGGCGGAAAGCCAGCCTGGCATTGCTCTGACATTGCCTTTGCCTTCCATAACACCGACAAACTACCATATTGCGGTATCCCTGGTGTTACTTCCCGTCTGGAGGAACAGTATTGCGGAGCCTTTGTCCAGTTTGCCAGAACCGGAACACCAGGTCATCCTTCTCTGCCGGAATGGTTCGCCTGCAGCGAGGAACAAATTGCTACAATGATTTTTGACCGTACCTGTGAGATGAAATATGGCTTTGACCGTGAATTGGCATTTCTGGCTAAAAAATACGCTCCGAAAATGCCTTGGGATATGCCATCACAGGAATAATAAAAATATAATACGGGTATACAAATATTACCACCGCAAAGCGGATAGAACCAGATGTATACCCGTATTTATCATCAAAATTTTCTATTTCCTTTTATTTTACATAATTTTTATCACAATTTTCCTTTTTGCTGTCGTAATTCTTTTGCCTCTTTCCCGCTCATATGCTCTATGGAAAGCTCCAGCATACAAAGTCGCTCCCAGGCTCCTTTTATTTCAGCCGCCCGGCTTTCCTCACTCTCCCCCGGAGAATATTTCAG
>CAJUFW010000097.1:5083-11052 GCA_910585655.1 uncultured Lachnospiraceae bacterium | reverse complement strand
TAATGTGACTGGAGTTCAGACGTGTGCTCTTCCGATCTTGTTTTTCCTGATCCTCTTCTACTATACGAACCGTTCCAAATACAATCACACTGCGGAAATAGGTAGTATATTTTTCCGGGATTATTTCATCCTGATCGATCACGCAAAAGGAGGCTTTTGGATTTCTGGTCAATGCGTCCAGCTTATGCCCGGATTTGGCACAGTGAAAATAAAGCGTTCCTACCCTGTTGTTTGAATGGGTTTCCTCCAGACTCCCCTCGCTCTGGTACACATAACTTAACGGCACAGCATACGGATACTCGTCGTCTCCTGCTACTGCCAGCACTCCGGAGCTACCCCGTTCCAATATAGCCTCGCATTCTTCCCGGCTTAATGCCTGCCGGTTTCTTCTCATTTCCCGAAACATAGCTTCACATCCTCTCTTATCTCAAATCTCACCTCTGATGGTAAATACATGTTCAAAGGCAGACCCTTCCCTCAATTTACTCCTTTGGGTACAAACACTGAATCCCATACCGTTCTAATACTGCCAGCCACTGTGCCTCCGGCTTTTTATCGGTGACAATCATGTCCAGCTCCTGCAATCCACAGACTTTGGAAAACGCTACCTTTCCCAGCTTGGTACTATCCACAGCCAAAATACTTTGATCGGCAGATTTCATCATCACCTGTTTGGTCTGGGAAAACTGCTCGTCGCCTTCTGTTACACCTTGTTCCATGTCAAAGCCTTTGCAGGAAAAAATCGCTTTTTCCGCATGAAAAGCGCTTAGTCCCTCGACAGCTCGTGGCCCGAATAATGCCAGATACCCTTCCTTTAAGCTACCTCCGGTGGAGATAATATTCCAGTCCGGAACATCGGAAAGCTCAATCATGATTTCCAGAGAATTTGTAATAACGGTCAGACGCTTTTTCTGCTTTAACGCCTTGGCAATAAACACCGCCGTCGTGCTGGCATCCAGGATAATATGATCATCATTTTGTACCTGCTCTGCAATCAGTTCTGCAATCCGCTGTTTTCCGGTAGTATTTTTCTTTTTCCGCACATTAAACGGCATATCAATACTGGTATTTTCATTGATTGTGGCGCCGCCGTAACTTTTAATCGCCAGCCCTTCCTTTTCCAGCTTTTCCAAATCCCGCCGTATGGTTTCTTCGGACACCTTATATTCCTGGCTTAGCTCACTGACCACTACTCTCTTTTCTTCCTGAAGCTTTTCCAGTATCCGGTTCCGGCGTTCTGCTGCCAGCATTGTCCTCATCTCCTTTTCATTCCGCCCTCTTAATCCTCATAATGTCCTTTACAGGCAGCTATCACAATAGCCCCATCTTTTCCCCGGTATACAATCCTGTTTTCCTCATCAATACGTCTGCTCCACCAGCCGTTATAATCTTCCCATGCTTTTTCATGCCAAAGTAAGCGCATTAGTCCACCTCTATCAAATCATGTTCAACCACTTCTGCCCGTCCCGAATCTATGTCAGAGGTTATTTTTTCAAGATATTTTCTATTATTTTCAAAATAAAATGGTTCTGCCGAAACCTCAAAAGGAATCCGTTTTTCTCTGGCAACCTTTTTTGCAAAAATCGTAAAGGCAGCCGTTAATGTTAATCCCATATCTGAACAGGCCTTTTCCATATTCCTTTTCAGTTCCTCATCCATACGAAAATTTACCATCGTCTGTGCCATAACGCCACTCCTTTCCCAAAAAATCCCTTCTATTATTTTATAATTCAATTTTCTCTGTATATCCAACATATCATGTTGTAAATCATTTGTCAAGCATTTGCTTTATATGGTCTTTACAGTTGTGCATTTCCTTTTTTGGTAATACACAAAAATATGCCTTACCTAATGCAATGGTAAAGGCACATTTTCTATCTCTATAAAATCGTCCTGCAAATCTGTGGATCCGGGCTGGCAATCACCGTCGAATCAAGGAACATTCCTTTAGAAGCTACCGCTTCTTTCCCACGGGCAATCGCCGCTTCTACCGCCGCTACCTCCCCGGTCAGCATCAGATAGGATTTCCCGCACATTCCCTTGGCAATCCGCAGCTCAATCAAATCGACAATCGCTGTCTTTGCTGCTTCGTCGGCGGCTACAATGATCGAAACCGCATCGTAGGTTTCCAAAATTCCCAGCGCCGCCATCTGTTCAATATGCGTTGTCCCATAAATGGCTGGAAAAATAGATTCATGTGGGTTGCCCAATACAAACGTATCAATCAACTGAGATTCACAGGTATGTTCTGCGATGTCCACTGCCGCCTGTACTGCGCTCAAATCCCCGGCAATCAGGGCGATATATTTCCCTGGGCAAACGGTTTGCGCTTCCAGGATTTCTACCGCCGCCGCTTTTACCATCTGATCGGCAGCCGTCACTCCGGCAGATACCGTTTTAAATTCAATCATTCCAATGGCTTTACTCATGGCTTAGCTCCATCCTTTCCACTGACTCTTCTCTCCCCTTTGCTTCCAACTCCCCGCCTGGCTGCAGTCGCTGTAGTCGGGCTTCTATCTCAATATAACGCTCTGTCACCTCTGTCACCATGCCGCAGACCGAAGCATGAATCGGTACGCTTAGTCCCTCCGCAGCAGCCGCAATCAATTCGCCCCTGTTTACCATATCCCCGACTGCTACCACTGGTCTTGCCGGCGCCCCGATATGTTGGGAAAGCAGCAAGCGAACACGCCGTACCGTCACATCAACCGCTGTCAGCGGGGCAGATTTATTATAACGGGAAAGATCCAGCCTGGCTACCAGTCGGGCAGACGGCACTTTGCGATACTCTCTAATCGCCTCCCCGGTCGCGCCTGTACGAATCGGATCGGTTTCCCTTTTCGGAGGCTTTACCCCTGCCTGCCGCAGACCGTTTTTATAGGCGGTCAAAAGTGTTCTAGGAGAAAGTCCCTGCGGACAGGCATACATTTCACACAACCCACAAGAACTGCAAAACATCGTATCCAAATAGACGTTGATATCCCGGAAATCTTCATTGGCTGCCGAACGCATAAAGCGATGCGGTTCTATCGGATGCCCTAATAAATTCCGGGGACATAAGTCTGTACAGGTCTGGCACTGGCAACATGCCGAAGCCGCTCTTTTTAAATCAATCGACGTATTCTGCTGCTTTCTCTGTACTACCAGATGATCCTTTGGCAAAACCAGAATCGCATTGGTTGTCTTGGTAATCCGATCCATTCCGCTGCCTAAACGTCCCATCATCGGTCCGCCCAGGACATATGCCGGATCCTTTATCGTTGCCCCGCCTGCCAGAGCCGTTACTTCTTCTATCGTCATTCCCAACGGCACTTTCACGGTCATTGGCGTCGCCACCTCACCCTGGATGGAAACCGCCTTGTCTGTCACTGGTTTTCCGGCTGTTACGGCACGATACATATTAAATACCGTCTCTACGTTATAAACAGTAACGCCTACGGAAATCGGCAAAGCTCCCGGCGCCACTACCCGTTTTGTCGTCTCATAAATCAATACAAATTCATCCCCTGCCGGATAAACCACTTCTAACAGATGAATCTGCACTTTAGGAAATTCAGGAAGATAGGCAAGCAGCGTCTCCCGCGTGGTTTTATATTCTTCTTTCATAGCGATGATCACCCGTTCGGCTCCTACTGTATCAGCCAGAATCGTAAGCATCGTCAAAATTTCCTTGGCAAATTTTTTTAAAAGCTGACGATGGAGGCGGAGCGTCGGCTCACATTCCGCACAGTTGAGTACGATAGTATCTGTCCGTCCATCCAGCTTTGCATAGGCAGGAAATCCGGCTCCCCCGGCTCCTACCACTCCGTTTTCTTTTATGATACGACTCAATTCTTCGAGATCCACTCGTATCCCTCCTGCCTATTCCTCTAAACTACTGCTGTCGTCTACAATTCCGACTATCGCTGCATCTACCGGAGCCTGCTCCTGACCACCGCCCAGCCTGGCAGCACTGCCCTGTACGACCAGAACATATTCCCCAATCCCGGCGCCTATGTAATCAATCGCCACCAACTGACTGACTCCGTTTTTCATCTTTTCTACCGGTTCGACAATCAGGAATTTATTTCCGACCAATCCTTCACACTTTCTAGTCGATACAATGCTTCCAACTACTTTCCCTGCTATCATAGTTTCCTCCGTCTGTTTTTGGCTCTATTTCAAGCTGTCATTTCCACTCATTTATTTATGGATGATCCGCACCGTATCCCCTGTAGCAATTTTACTGGCGTTGGCTTCGTCGGTATCTATGTGCATTTCCAGGGTAAAGCTTTCCTGTACGCGGATTTTAACATGATTAAATATCGTTCCCCGTTCATTATCGGCTTGGACAGATACGGCCTCTCCGTCATGTACCCCGGCAGCTCTCGCATCTTCCGGCGACATATGGATATGGCGCTGTGCAATGATACAGCCCTCTTCCAGATAAATAACCCCTCTTGGTCCGACAACTGCGATCGGCGCGGAACCTGCAATATTCCCAGACTCCCGGATCGGCGCTTTGATGCCAAGCTTAATCGCATCCGTAGAAGAAATCTCCACTTGAGTCGCTTTTCTTACCGGACCTAATACCCGAACATTTTCAATCGCCCGCAGCTTTAGCCCGACAATCGTCACCTGTTCGTTGCAGGCATATTGCCCACCCATCAGTTCCTTTTTTTTGGTCAGATGATAACCTGCTCCAAACAAAGTCTCGACATGTTCCTGTGTCAAATGAATATGCCTGGCAGATACGCCTACCGGCACCAGATATCCGTTACTGGAGGCTTCCTTTTGCCGCATAGCCTCAATAACTGCCCTTGTAATCGTTTCAATCTCTCTTGCTTCCATTTTGTACCTGCCTTTCGTCATATAGTTTAGACAACAAAGGGCGCAGGCACTTGGCTTCCTGCGCCCTTTTCGTTTCTATTCTCAGGCTGCTTTGTTTCGCTTTTCTATCCGTTTGTCACCTTTGGCAAAATCATCTCTACGTCAGTGTGTGGTCTTGGGATGACGTGTGTTGCTACCAACTCGCCCAGTTTGCTTGCTGCGGTTGCTCCGCTTTCTACGGAAGATTTTACTGCTCCTACGTCTCCGCGTACCATCACTGTCACCAGCCCGGAACCGATTTTCTCTGTCCCTACTAATGTCACATTAGCCGATTTGCACATTGCGTCCGCTGCCTCAATCGCTGCTACCAGACCTCTTGTTTCTACCATTCCTAATGCTTCCTGTGCCATTCTTTTTTCCTCCTTTATAGGTGAATCTTTCTGATTCTTGCTCGCCGGTTTACCTTCCGCCGCAGGATTTGCTTTTTCAGAATCTGCCTCTACATAAGCTGATTCGGCTTCTTCTGTTACTGATTGCTCTTTGTCCTCTTTGCTGATTTCTGCTTTGGTGGTTTTATCTGCTGCCTTACGAGAGGCTTTCGCTTTCCCGCTTGCTCTTTTCTCTTCGTTTTCCTTTTTCTTTTCTTCCTTCTCTTCGTTTTCCTGCATAATAGCCTCCCAGTTTATCTCCGACGGATAGCAAACATATGCTTTACCACTTTTACAGTTCTTCTATCTCTTCCTTGCTACGAAACCTGCTGGCGCTGACTTTCATCAGTCTGACGATTTCTTCATGGGGACTTGCAATCACACCATATGCCACCGGTTCCTTGATACCGCCTGCCCGCGCCGCCTCTACCGCCTGTGTAACAGAGGAAACATCTCCCTGTACCACAATCGTCACCAGCCGTCCACCTAACTTCCGCTCCCATGTCACCAGCTCCACCTCAGCGGTCTTGCACATTATATCCAGCGCATCTACGGCGGCTACCACGCCGGAAATCTCAATAAAGCCATATGATTTACCCATGATTTCTACTCCTGTTTTGTTTCCGGATACTTATACGGTCGGTAAAATCTTCTCCACATCCGCATGTGGTCTTGGGATAACATGAGTTGCTACCAGTTCGCCTAAACGGCTGGCAGCAGATCGGAAGAGCA
>CAJUFW010000097.1:0-5073 GCA_910585655.1 uncultured Lachnospiraceae bacterium | reverse complement strand
CACGGCAGCCTTTACCGCGCCTACATCCCCACGTACCATCACCGTTACCAGTCCGGAACCGATTTTCTCCGTACCAATCAACGTTACCTCTGCCGCCTTGGTCATAGCGTCTGCTGCCTCGATTGCAGCGGTTAAACCTCTCGTTTCAATCATTCCTAAAGCTTCCTTAGCCATTTTAATATCCTCCTATTTGAGTTCCGCATCTCCTCTTCGAGCCGGGCTATGCCCGGCTTTACCCCCTTCTTAGGGGTACTTTCGCTTCGATGCTGTTTTTAGATGCTGTTTTTTTCAGTTCATCGAAAATGAATTTTTCCGTCTTTATGACTTATCAAAGGCGGAGAGTTTCAGCATTTTTTCAGTATCTTCGGTGGGATTGGCGATGATAAAATGCTGCACAATCCCGGATACTTCTTTTGCCTTTTCCATCCCGGCCTCCATCGCCGCTTCTACCGCGGAAATGCTGCCCCGGAATTTAATTGTCACCAGCAGCGGCACCGGAAGGGCGTCGGCATTTGCCGGTTTGTTTTTATCAAAGTTTTCTAAGGTTACGTCCGCTGCTTTGCATCCGGCGTCGGCTGCCAGAAAGGCGCAGGTCAGCCCATAAACCTCTAAAATCCCTACGGCTTTGTCCACGGTAGTCGCTCCTCTCTGCCACGGTTGTTATTGGTTGATAATCGCAATCTTTAATCCCTGCATGGACAGGTTCATTTTCAGTGCTTCGTTGATCTGCTCTAACGGATATGTGTGAGTAATCAGTTTGTCAATCGGCAGACCGATTTGCTTTGCACTCTTTAAGAAATCAAACGTAGTTGCGTAGTCTCTCAACGTATATACCCAGGAACCGACCGTCGTGATTTCCTTGGAGCAAATATCAAAGTGCGGGTTGATTGTCGCATCACCGCCGTTGATAAAGAAGCCCAGTTCGCAAAGACCGCCGCCGTTGCGGATAAATTTATAAATGTTGGAATGCGCTACTGGGGAACCGGTACACTGGAACGCGAAGTCTGCCAGATGCCCGCCGAACGCGTTCTCTACTGCTCCTGCCAGCGCTTCAATGCCTTTGTGTTCCTTAAAATTAACCGCACCGGAAGCGCCTAACTGTCTGGCAAAATCCAGACGTCCCTGCTCGCCATCTACGGCAATGATGTTCTGGATACCCATAGTACGCAGGATTGCAATACAAATCAAACCAATCGGTCCGCAGCCCTGTACCACTACGCGGCTGTTAAAACGCAGGATACCTGTGCTTTTCGCACGCTCTACTGCATGAACCAAAACCGCACATGGCTCAATCAATACTCTGGAATACAAATCCAAATCACTGACATTAAATACCGTAGAGCCTTTCCGAATCAATATGTAATCCGAAAACCAGCCGTTTAAGTGAATGTCGTCATCCGGAAGTAAGCCGTATACATCCGCTCCGCCTACGTTCTGTTTATTTAAATCAAACATCGTAATATCAGGATTATCTTTAAAAATCATACAGGTGACTACTTTATCACCAAGCTTTAGTTCTTTTCCTGCGCTGTCATATTTGACATTTTTGCCCATCTTTACGATTTCGCCCGTTCCTTCATGACCAAGCGCCACCGGAATCAGACTGAACGGATCTTTTTTAAATTCATGCGCGTCTGTGCCGCAGACCCCACAGCCTTCTACTTTTACTAAAATATCGTCGTCGCCTACTTCCGGCATCGGAAATTCCTTTACCTCGAAATTTTCCAGGCTGGTCAGCATTGCCACATGAGCCGTACCTGGGATTGCCCCGGAAGCTCCCGTACTGCCTGCGGCAGAAGCACCGGCGCCCGGTACCATACGTCCCTCCATACTGGACAATACCTGGCGGACGATCTCTTCTATGTTAATATTACTCGTCTCCATCTTTGCCACCTCTGCTTTGTTGCTCTATTTTTTCTTTTATATAACTCTGTAAAAACCTCTATCCCGTTCTGTATTCCTTTTGGCTGGCTGATCCATTCGCCAGGTTTCGATATCCTGGCGAATAGACATCCTAGCGGATACAGAGGCTATCGCTCATGACACAACGTCTTCTTTTGGTAAAGGTACTGGCGCTGGTCAGTCCTTCGCCGGTACGGCTGGCTATCGTAAAGGTGCAAAAACCCTCGCCGCCAAAGCCCAAAGCCGAATAGGAAGGTCCGTTTTTCACGAGGATTGCCGTATCGATCGCTTTAGCATACTTCGTGATATGGTCGATATTTTTGGAATGGATATGGGCGGAATGACGGTTGCCATGCTCCAGCCAGACAGCCTTTTCTACTGCATCGTCAAAATCCTTTGCCCGAACAATGCCTAAAATCGGCATCATCAGCTCCTCGGAAATCAGTGGATGCTCCTTTTCTCCTTCAAAAATAATACAACGGATATTGTCCGGTACGGTAACGCCAATCATACCAAGCAGCGTCTTGGCATCGCGTCCTACACACTTCCGGTTCAGCCCCTTTGGCGTCAGCACCGTTGCCGTCAGCCGTTCCTGTTCCTCCTTGGAAGCCAAGTAGCAGCCCTGCTCTGTCACCATGTAATGTATCAGTTCGTCAATCACGGTTTCGACTGCCACGACCTCCTTTTCCGCAATACAAGGAAGGTTGTTGTCAAAGGTACAGCCGTTTACAATATCGCCCGCTGCCTTACGAATATCGGCAGTCTCGTCTACGACCGCCGGAGGGTTCCCGGCTCCCGCGCCGATCCCCCGCTTCCCGGAGGAAAGCACGGCTGTCACTACACCTGGTCCGCCGGTGGCGGCAATCAATGGGATATCCGGATGCTTCATCATGATGTTGCTCGTTTCCAACGTCGGCTTTTCTACGGTACATGCCACGTTATCCGGTCCCCCTGCTGCCAGCGATGCCTCGTTAATCAGATTAATCGCATAAATCGAGGTTTTTATCGCTGCCGGGTGTGGATTGAATACCACCGTATTTCCTCCGGCTATCATTCCCATCGAGTTGCATAAAATAGTCTCGCTTGGATTCGTACATGGCGTAATGGCTCCAATCACTCCAAACGGTCCCATCTCTATCAAAGTCAGCCCGCGGTCGCCCGACCAGGCTGTCGTCGTAATGTCCTCTGTTCCGGGAGTCTTCTCGGCTACAAGCTGGTGCTTTAAAATCTTATGCCCCACGTTGCCCATGCCCGTTTCCTGTACTCCCATCCTTGCCATGATTTCTGCCTGCTCTTTTGTCATCCGGCGGATGTTGGCAATAATCTCCTCCCGCTGATCCATAGACATATTACGCATCACACGCTGCGCCTTCTTTGCCGCTTCAATCGCCTCGTTCATATCGGCAAAAATACCATGCTTTCCGGTCGGCGCCTCTGCAATCTGCAGCTTTGCCATCACCTGGGAGACAATCTCCTGCACGACGCTTTCCTGAAGCGCATTTCCTTCTACAGACACGAAACCACCTCCTTTACTATTGACCTGGCATAAGCCGCCAGGTACGTATCCTGCTCGGCGGTTCCTCCGCTGACCCCGATTGCCCCGATGATCTGCTCAGAAGCAATGTTAGTCTGGCTGCCGTCTGCCTCTTCGCTTCTCTCTTCCAGATCCCCGGCTGTCAAAGGCTCGCCACCGCCAAATATTACAATCTTTCCTTCATTCGTCTGCTGGATTCCATAGAGAGGCTGTCCCGGCGCCGCCAGTTCCCCCAGCCGCGCAGTAGACATCTGAAAAGCTATCGCCGTATAGGTTTTATTTAACGCCACATCAAAGCTTCCTATGTAGGCGCCGTCCATACAATGGATAGCGACTGGTCTGCCTGCCGCGTCCGAAACGGCTGCTACTATCCGCATCCCCAGCTCATTCGCCCGCTTCTCTATCCGCTCAAGCAAGGCAACCGCCAAACGGAGGGTTATCTGCGGCTGCAGATGTACGCCCTTTTCGATTTCCCTGGCTGCCGCCTTCACGCTGCCTGTCTCTGTCAGCACTCTATGGACAATCTCTGCTACCAGCTTATCTTTTTCCTCTTTCATTCCGGCCTCCTGTTTCCCGACCGTTTATAACCCAAGCTCCTGCATCACTTTTTTGGTAATCTCTGCTACCAGCTCCGGACTTGCCCCCTTTGCCTCGGAGGAGACGGAACCAGATACACAGCTTCCACTGCAGTTATGGCAGTTTAAGCCGCCTTTATTCTGGCACAAATCAGCCGGATGCTTGCCCGGAAGACCGAACTGTCTACGGATTTCATAAAGCTTTTCTACCGTAGCGCGGTCAAATTCCTTCGGACCGCCCAACATTTTGGATTTATAAAGCAGTTCTGCATAAAATTCTACGGATTCCATCTTGTGGTAAGCCGCCAGCAAATCGGTACTCCAGGTCAGAGCGCCGTGGCTTTCCAATAAAACAGCGTCATAATAAGGAAGGTATTTCTCTACGTTATCCGGAATTTCCATCGTAGACGGAGTACCGTACTCTGCAATCGGCACGCAACCCAACGCAATGACTGCCTCCGGCATAATCGGCTGTGTCAGCGGAATCCCTGCAATGGCAAAAGAAGTCGCAAAGGTTGGGTGTGCGTGAACAACTGCCCCTACATCCGGACGCTTTTCATAGACTCTCATGTGCATCTTGATTTCGGAAGATGGCTTAAAGCCCGCGTTTGCCTGGATTACATTTCCCTTCGCATCCACCTTACAAATATACTCCGGTGTCATAAAGCCCTTGGAAACACCTGTCGGAGTACATAGGAATTCATTGTCGTTTAATTTGACGGAAATATTGCCGTCATTTGCCGCTACCATGTTCCGGTTGTAAATCCGCTTGCCGATTTCGCAAATCTGCTTTTTTAATTCAAATTCATTCTGCATGATAAATCCTCCTCATTTGAGCCCCTTCGGGCTTAATTCCACAAAATCTTTTCCTAGCCACCATTTTCTTTGTTTTTGTTGTTTTTATTGTTTTTGTTATTTCTGAAGCTATCATATCATGAGTTTTTTATTTTGTCAACATAATCATGCAATATTTTTGTGGTTTTTTGTGGTTTTTAAGTTTCTGTTTTTGAGCTAAACGATCAAGATCGGAAGAGCACACGTCTGAACTCCAGTCACATTACT
>CAJUFW010000096.1 GCA_910585655.1 uncultured Lachnospiraceae bacterium | reverse complement strand
GGAATGGCAAGCAACAGAAAAACTGCCTGCAGCAGATCCGGCAAAACCGACAGACTGGTCAGATCCATCGCCCGCTGATAGTACTCATATAAGGAGATTTGCGGAAATTTTCCGATCTTTGCTAACGCCGTCGCCAGACGGATACGCTCTTCTGTCCGCTCTGCAAAAAAAGCAATCAGCCGCTCTCGTTCTTTAAGCGCCTGCTTCTCATACAGCGGTCTTCGGAGCAGATCGTAAAGATACTCCTCTCCCATCGCACAGCTTGTCTGATTGAACGCCTGGTAGATTCTGTCCATATCCAGATCATTCCATGTGATATCGTCTATCACACCCGGATCGTTTTGACGAGAACGAAAATAATATTGAATCGAACGGTACTTTTCCTCCGAATATTCCTCTTCCGAAAGCGTCCCAAAACGATCCCGCAGCTTTTGTTCTAACTCCCGTTCCCGACGGCGCCGTTCGGACGCACTTTTTATCATTAGAAATAAAACCAACACTACAAAAAGCACTAAATATTCCATTTGATTTCTCCTATGAAAACACTACCTATCATACCATTTTTTACACAGGGACGCAATATCAGATATTTTAATTTTTCATGAATAAATTTCAAATGATATTTCCTGCTTCCCCATAGGAAAACACGCGATCGTAATAGCGCCTCCCATGTTCATAAAAAGCTTCCTGCTCCTTAAAAGAAAGCATTGTAAGCGCCTCCGAAGCTTCTTTTAAAATAGCGGCGTCCTGGTAAATATCCGCCAGAGAAAAACTCATTTCCCCGCTTTGCCGGATACCAAACAAGTCCCCCGGACCGCGCAGCCGTAAATCCTCCTCTGCAATATGAAACCCGTCGTTGGAATGATTTAAAATTTCCAACCGTTCCATCGTTTCTGGTCTGGTATTCCCTGCCATAAAAATACAATAGGATTGGGCGTCGCCTCGTCCTACCCGTCCACGAAGCTGATGAAGCTGCGCCAGCCCAAACCGTTCGGCGTTTTCAATCATCATCACCGTGGCATTCGGTACATTCACTCCTACTTCCACTACGGTTGTAGAAACCAAAACATCGATATTTCCTGACAAAAAGTCCTCCATAATCCGATTTTTCTCTTCGTTTTTCATTTTTCCATGCAACATTTCTACACAAATCGAATCCGGTAAGGCTTCTTTTATTCTACTACTATAGTCTGTCACGTTTTCTGCCTCTAACGCTTCGCTTTCCTCCACCATCGGACAGATGATATATGCCTGATGTCCCATCTTTATCTGCTTTTCGATAAAGCGGTAAGCATTGCTACGGTAATCGGTTCCTACCACACAGTTTTTTATCGGCAGTCGGTTTGCCGGAAGCTCATCCACGAGCGAAAGCTCCAAGTCTCCATACAGGATAATCGCCAGAGTCCGCGGAATCGGAGTGGCGCTCATCACGCAAATATGCGGCGCCTCCCCTTTGCTGCCAAGTTTTTCTCGCTGTTTGACGCCGAAACGATGCTGTTCGTCGGTAATCACCAAAGCCAGCTTGTTATAATGGACTTTATCCTGAATCAAAGCATGCGTACCGATGATAATATCTACCTCATGGGCTTCTATTCGTTCGTATGCCAGCCGTTTTTCCTTTGCCGTCATCGATCCGGTTAATAATTCTGTTTTAAGCCCAAGCGGTGTAAACCATTTGGAAAATTCCTCCTGGTGCTGGTGTGCCAGAACCTCGGTCGGCGCCATCAGACAGCCTTGATAGCCGTTTTCTGCGGCTGCACATAAGGCTAAAGCCGCTAAAACAGTCTTTCCGGATCCGACGTCTCCCTGAATCAAACGGTTCATCCGGATTCCTTTTGATAAATCCCGTTTGATTTCCTGCCAGGTACGCTTCTGCGCCCCCGTCAGCTGGTAAGGAAGCGAGCGCAAAAACTGTTCGCACAGCGTAAAGCTGGCAAAGGAAAACGAAGACGGCTCCTCCTGATGCTCCTCCCGCAGACGGCGGACGGATAATAAAAATAAAAAAAACTCATCGAACACCAGACGTCTCCTGGCTTCTAACATCGTATCATAGTTTTTAGGAAAATGGATTTCCTCTATGGCAGACGGAAGATTGACAAGCTGATGTTCTCTGCGAAATGCCGCCGGAAGGTAATCCATAGAGACGGACAGCTCCGGCAGCACCTGACGAATCGCTTTGGAAAGAGTCAGACTGGTAATCCCGGCTGTCAGGGGATAAACCGGCTGTAAGATCCGGCTTTTCTTAGCGTATTCTTCCCTTGTATAAAGCTTTGGCTGCTCCATTCTCAGGCTGCCGGATTTTTTGGATACCTTTCCCCGAAAAATATAATGCTTTCCGTTTTTTAAGTAAGATCGCAAAAAAGGCATATTGAACCATGTTACGTTCATTATGCCTGTTCCATCGGATACCTCGCATGCGGTAATCCTTCGGTAAATTCCTTCCCGCACGGCTACCCCGCCGGAAACAGAAGCCTCCACGGCAGCAATCTCTCCTTCTTTTAGCGCAGAAATCGGCTGGATTTTGCCGAACTGATCGTAGCTTCTGGGATAATGCAGCAGCAAATCCTGTTTTGTATAAATATCCATTTTCGCAAAAAGCTGTTCTGTTTTCGCGCCTACGCCTTTTATCATAGAAACCGAATCCTCTAACGCCATCCTGCCGCCTCCTCTTTGTATTAGGTTGAAGCCTTCCATGCCCTGGCATAGCCGGCATCTTGTTCTACCTGTGCTTTAACCGCTTCTAAAGAAGCAAATTTTCGCTCCGGACGGACAAACTGTAGCAGCTCTACCTTGACTTCCTGTCCGTAAATATCTTCGTCAAAATCAAAAATCCAGGTTTCTACTCCTGGCGCCGTTTCTCCGCCGATAGTCGGTTTATAGCCGATGTTGGTAATTCCGCGATATGTTTTTTTCTTTACGGTAAAATCCGCCACATAAACACCGTTTGGCGGCAGCAGCTTAGTTTCCTCCGGACGAAGGTTTGCGGTCGGCATCCCTACGGTATGCCCTAAACGGTTTCCGTTTATAACCGTTCCTTCTACGGAAAACGGACGACCTAACAGCTCGGAAACCTCTTCCATCCTTCCCTCTTCGATCAGGCTGCGAATCCGCGTGCTGCTCACAGCCTTGCCTGCCCGGATTACTTTAGGGCAGACAATCAGCTCGTAGCCACATTCCTCTGCCATTTCCTGTAAAAGAGCTACAGTTCCCAGTCGGTGGCGTCCAAAGCAAAAATCTTCTCCGACTACAATCCTCCTTGCCCCTAGCTGTCCGGATAAAATCTGACGGACAAACTGACGCGCCTCCATCGAAGCCGTTTCCTTTGTAAACGGATAGGCGATCAGCACGTCCAGTCCGGTTTGCTCTAAATAATGAATTCTTTCCTGCTGTGTTTCGATCAATTTGATTTCTTGATCGGAAAACAAATTTCCCGGATGTAAGTCAAAGGTAAACATCACGGAAGTCAGTCCTGACTGCCCTAAAATATGCGCCAACAAACGCTGATGCCCCAAATGGATTCCGTCAAATTTTCCAAGCGTCACTGCCGTGTTCGTTCTACATAACTCGGTTTTGCATGCTGTTCCTGCAAGATATTCCATCGTTTCCTGACCTCATTCTATCCTTACGGATTCTCTTCCTATGTTTGAAAAAATGTTTTCCACGGACGATAAAACGTCTGTTCTTGCTTTTTTTCTTTTTGATAAATCGCCTGAAAGCAGCCTGCCCTATCGTATATCCGGATCAAATCCTCCGGAAGCTGCTGCTTGGAAAAAACACCTTCTAACACCGTGGAATCCTCAACAGACTCTTTTACTTCTTCTAACAAATCCTCTCCAAGCGGATTGCCATTTTTTAAATAGCTTTCCCCTTTTGGGGTTACTTTTGCCGCCGGGCAGAAGGAAAAT
Source organism: uncultured Lachnospiraceae bacterium (assembly GCA_910585655.1). Classification (GTDB taxonomy): domain Bacteria; phylum Bacillota; class Clostridia; order Lachnospirales; family Lachnospiraceae; genus MGBC131033. The sequence continues at coordinate 8,710 of CAJUFW010000096.1, read as the reverse complement.
AGAGCGTCAATCGGAAGGAGCGCTTCGGATAAGCGCCCTTCTTTTTTCATCTGCTCTAACTCTGCCAGTGTTTTGGCTTCCTCTAAACAGAAACGATCCACCCGGTAACGGGTCAGTTCCTTCATACAGGCTCCGCACCCTAACGCTTCCCCGATATCCGCACAGAGCGTTCGGATATAAGTCCCTTTGGAGCAAGTGACCTCTAATCCTACCTCGTTTCCCTGTCTTTGTAAAAAGCGAAGTTCATAAAAACAGACAGATCTTGGCTCCCGTTTGACTTCTTTTCCTTCTCGCGCCAGCTCGTAGAGACGCTTTCCTTCTATTTTTAGAGCCGAATACATCGGCGGTACTTGAAGCTGCTCCCCTAAAAAGCTTTTTAAGACAAACTGGATTTCCTCATTGGTACAGGATACTTCCTGTTCCTCTATGGTTCGTCCGGAAGTATCCTGGGTATCGGTAGTACGTCCTAAGAGCATCACAGCCCGATAGGATTTTTTCTTTTCAGTAAGCAGCTCGCAGAGCTTGGTTGCCGCGCCCAGGCATACCGGAAGTACCCCGACCGCCTGCGGATCAAGGGTTCCGGTATGCCCGATTTTTTTCTGCCCGGCAATGCCGCGCAGCTTTGCCACAACATCATGGGAGGTAAAACCCGCCTCCTTATATACATTGATGATTCCGTGAAGCATGCTGTTCTCTCCCGTCTCTTTCTTGCTTTATGATAGCTTTCCTAAGGTGACAAGCTGATGATCGAGCTGCTCCGTCAGGTTGTTGATAACGTCGTAGACGCTTCCCTTCATCGTACATCCCGCTGCTTTCACATGCCCGCCGCCGCCGAAATACAAAGCAACCTTACTGACATCTACATCACCGTTAGAACGCATACTAACCTTGTAGCTTTGCCCTTCCTCTGTTTCATATAAAAAGATTGCAACTTCTACGCCCGCGGTCAGACGAAGCTGATCGATTACACCGTCTAGGTCGTATGGCGTAACACCGTAAAACTCCATCACATCCCGCGTCAAATAAGAAACAATCCCAAGTCCGCCCCACAGCAGCATGCTTTCCATCAGGCAGCGTCCTAAAATCTGATTTTGTATGTAGGTCCGCTGATAAAAGCCTTCGTCAATCATTCGTGGAAAATCGATTCCTTTTGCCATAAGCCTGCCTGCAATTTCCATTGTCCGTGGGCTGGTACAGCTATGATGAAATACGCCGGTATCATGCAGGATTCCGGTATAAAGACACTCCGCCGTCTCCTGGCTTATCCGTTCTTCTTCCATCTGCTCATATAACAGCTCACAGGTCGAGCTGGCGCTTTGCACAAGAATCATTTCCTCTGCAAAAGCCGTGTTTGTCACATGATGATCGATACACACCGTTTTAGCCGCCTTTTGATAAAGCTCCTGTGCAAAGCCAAGCCGTTCTACATCCCCGCAGTCCAATACAAAAAAGACATCGACGGCAGGGATTTCTTCCGGCAGCGCCACACAGATAGCCTCTGCTCCAGGCAACTGGGAAAGCTTTCTTCCCGGCTGCTCCAAATAAACGGCGACCTCTGCGTCTGTATGCTGCTTTAAATAGTGGTACAGTGCCAGACAGGAACCTACACAGTCCCCGTCTGGTCTGACATGACCCGCTATCGCTACGGTAGCGGCGTCCTGCACATACGTTAAAATTCCTGTCCTGTTCTCTTCCATTCTGATTTTCGTCCTCCTCCTGTTTTGATTTCCATTTCGGCGGTACGTAAGTTAGTCCTTTTCTTTTTCTCCTGCTGTATGGTTTACCTCATCGATCAACCGGGATAAATGCACTCCATATTCAATGGACTGATCTACCACAAAATGAAGCTCCGGCGTATTTCTTAAATTCATATTTTTTGCCAACTGGCTGCGCATAAAAGGAGCTGCACTTTTTAGACCTGCCAGCGTATCTTTCTGACTGTCTTCATCTCCTAATACGCTGACGTATACCTTGGCATTCTTTAAGTCAGGCGCCACCTCCACCCGTGTGATAGAGGTCAGCGGATTTACCCGCGGATCTTTGAGTTCCTGGTGAATCAGTTCGCTTAATTCTTTTTGAACTTCTCCGTTAATCCGGGTATTTTTAATACTGTTCTTTCTCATGTGTCAAACCCCATTTCTTTACCAGGCGAAAGCTCTTATCTAGGAACTTCCTCCATCACATAAAGTTCCGCAATATCAAGCTCCTGCACATCGTTGAATTTTTCAAATACCAAGCCACATTCATAACCGGCAGCCACTTCCTTCACATCATCTTTAAAACGCTTTAAAGAAGCCAGGCTTCCTTCATAAATCTGTTCGCCTTCTCTGGTGATACGTACCAGACAGCCACGAACAATCTTACCATCCAGGACATAAGAGCCCGCAATGTTGCCGACACCGGACGCTTTAAAGATCTGGCGGATTTCGGCATGACCGATTACCTTTTCTTCAAAGACCGGATCCAACATTCCCTTCATCGCTGCTTCGATATCTTCAATCGCATTGTAAATAACACGGTACAGACGGATATCTACCTTTTCCCGCTCAGCCGTATCCTTTGCTGCAGAGTCCGGGCGAACGTTAAAACCAATGATAATCGCGTTAGACGCGCTTGCCAAAGATACATCCGATTCGTTGATCGCACCGACTGCTCCATGAAGAACCCGAATGGCAACTTCCTCGTTGGAAAGCTTTAACAGGCTTTGCTTTACTGCCTCTACGGAACCCTGAACATCTGCTTTGATGATCAAATTCAGTTCTTTGATGTTGCCTGCCTGAATCTGTGTGAAAATACTGTCTAAGGAAAGTCTTGCCTTGGTATCCTCCAACAGCTTTACCCTGCCCTGAGAAATAAAGGTCTCGGCAACCGAACGCGCTTCCTTTTCATTTGGAAACGCCATCATAATGTCTCCGGCGCCCGGTACGTCATTTAACCCTAATACCTCTACCGGAGTAGACGGTCCTGCTTCCTTTACACGGCGTCCTTTATCGTCTACCATCGCCCGTACTTTTCCGTAAGCAGAGCCAATCGCAATCGCTTCTCCGACATGCAGCTTACCTTTTTGTACCAGGATGGTTGCCACTGGTCCACGACCTTTATCAAGCTGTGTTTCAATAACTACGCCTCTTGCTTCCCGGTTCGGGTTTGCCTTAAACTCACAGACGTCGGCAGTCAGCAGAATCATTTCCAGTAACTGGTCGATACCTTCCTTGGTATGTGCGGATACCGGAACAAAAATCGTGCTTCCGCCCCAGTCTTCTGCAATCAGTTCATGCTCTACTAACTCCTGTTTCACACGGTCAATGTTGGCGCTTGGTTTATCGATCTTATTGACTGCTACAATGATCTCAATCCCGGCAGCCTTTGCATGGTTGATCGCCTCAATGGTCTGCGGCATTACACCGTCGTCTGCCGCTACTACCAGGATAGCGATATCCGTAGACTGCGCGCCGCGCATCCGCATCGATGTAAACGCTTCATGTCCAGGCGTATCTAAGAACGTAATCTTCCGTCCGTCCGCTTCTACCACATAGGCGCCGATATGCTGAGTAATACCGCCTGCCTCCCTAGAGGTAACGTTGGTTTCGCGGATTGCATCCAGCAGCGATGTTTTTCCGTGATCGACGTGTCCCATAACACAGACGACCGGAGGACGCGGCTCCATCAAGCTCTCATCCTCTTCTGCCTCTTTTAATAGTTCTTCTATTACATCTACCTTTTCTTCCCGCTCTGCAATACAATTATATTCCAGGGCGATTTCCTCTGCCTCTTCAAACGTAATTTCCTGATTGATCGAATACATCTTTCCTGCCAAAAAGAGCTTTTTCACGACAGCCGCCGGCGCCTGCTTCATCTTGTCAGCCAGCTCTTTTAACGTCATGGAATCCGGCAGAATAATGGTTTTGATCCCATCTTCTGGCTCTTCTGGCTTGATGACTGGTTCTGGTTTGATAAACGCGCCCTTCCGGTTTGGATCCTTCTTCTTTTTCTTGTATTCGTCCTCTCCCATAGCGCCTTTGTTTTTATCAAAACGCTTGTTATTCCGATCGTTGCGGCTCCGGTCGTTCCGGTCGCGTTCATTACGTCCCCGTTCCTTTTCCCGCTCTTTATCCCGATCTCTTGTAGTAGAGGTCTTCATAATCCGTTCGTCTTTTGGTGCAGACGGAATAGACAAATCTCCTCCGCGACGGTCTCCGCCACGTCCCCCGCTCCCATAGGAGCGGTCGCTGCCATAGGAGCGGTCGTTCCCATAGGAGCGATCATTGCCATACGAACGATCATTCCGGCGGTCTCCACCGCCCTGGGAACGCCGATCTCCACCTTGGGAACGATTTCCGTCCTGACGATTTCCACCGCCCTGGGAACGATCATTTCCTTGTGAACGTCCCGCACCAAAGCGGTTTCCATCCTGACGGTTTCTTCCGCCCTGGGAACGATTTCCGTCTTGACGGTTTCCACTGCCCTGAGAACGATCGTTGCGATCGCGATTTCCTCCTTGCTGCCGATCCTGTCTGCCGTCCTGTGGTCGATCGTCTCTTCTGCGATCCTCGCGGACACGATCCCCACGCGGATGATCGTCGCGCTTCTTTCCGTCTCTTGGGCGGTTGTCCCGTGGTCGATCCGTCCGTTTTTCCTCTTTTGGACGTTCCTCTTTCGGACGATCTTCTTTGACCCGATCTCCGCCGGAACCCTTTGCAGACGTCTTTCCGCTCTCTACCGGCGGTTTCCCGCTTTTTCCTTTTTCGTCTCCCGAAGCCTTTCCTTTGACAGAGGAGTTTTTTGTCTCCTTTGCCTTAGGGGGCTCTGCAAATTTTTCCCGGACTGCCTTGATCTCGGCATCCTCGATAACGCTCAGGTGATTGGTCACTTCATAGCCCTGCTCCCGCAGATACATGACAATTTCCTTGCTTTTCTTTCCAATCTCCTTTGCCAATTCCTTTACTATCACTTTCGACATTACTCCTCCGCCTTTCCTTTTGATTCCGTTGCTTCTTTGTTATATTCGGTCTGAGGCAGCCCCAGTTTTAGTACGGCTCTTGCGAGTCCTTCGTCTAAAAGCGCCAGGGAAGCGCGCATTGCCTTGCCCGTAGAAGCTCCAAGTTCTTCCTTTGTAGCAAAAATACAGATAGGGACATGATACCAGGCGCAGCAGTCTCTGAACTTCTTTTTGGTGTTGTCAGAGGCGTCCTCTGCTACTACCGCCAGATAAGCTTTCCCGGCTTTGATAGCTTTTTCCGTGGAAAATTCTCCGCTGGCAGTTTTACCTGCCTTAGTCGCTAATCCTATGTAGGACAGGGCTTTATGTTTCATGCAGTTTTTTCCACTCCCTTTCTAACTCCTCATATACCTCGTCGGGAATTGCCATTTTCAAGGAACGTTCCAAACCTTTGCTTTTTCTTACTTTGCTCAAACATTCCCCCGATTGGCACAGATACGCTCCTCGTCCGTTTTTTCGCCCGGTGGTATCCAGGCATATGGTATTTTCCGGTGTCCGTATCACCCGCAGCATTTCTTTTTTACTCTTCATTTCCCCACAGCCAAGACATTGCCGCAGGGGAAGTTTTTTCCCCGCCATCCTGAAACTCCCTCCTGTCCAAGTATGGTATGATAAAACCAGACTTCTAAAATTCCTCTTCCTCATACGTATAACCATTGATTTGGGATTCGCTTTTAATATCAATCTTGTAGCCAGTCAAACGGGCGGCTAAGCGGGCGTTCTGCCCTTCTTTTCCGATCGCTAAGGAAAGCTGGGAATCCGGTACAATCACTCTGGCGCTTTTTTCCTCACTGTTGACTTCTACGCTGGTAGCTCTGGCAGGACTTAGAGCGTTTAAAATCAGCTTTCGCGGATCTTCGTTCCAAATCACGATATCTATTTTTTCGCCCCGCAGCTCTTCGACAATGGTATTGACCCTAGAGCCGTTTAACCCAACGCACGCGCCTACCGGGTCAACATCCGGATCGTTGGTGTGTACGGCAATCTTTGTCCGGGAACCGGCTTCGCGGGCAATGTTTTTAATCTCTACCGTGCCGTCTCGGATTTCTGCCACTTCGGATTCAAACAACCGCTTTACCAGCTCCGGATGCGTCCGGGATACGGTTATCCGCGGTCCCTTCGTGGTATCCTTTACTTCTACGACATAGAGCTTAATCCGTTCTGTCGGACGGAAATGTTCCGTCTTTACCTGCTCGCTTTCGGTTAAAACCGCGTCTACCTTGCCTAGGTTAATACTGACATTATTCCCATTATAGCGTTGTACGATACCTGTTACGATATCCTTTTCCTTGGCATAATACTGGCTGTAGAGAACCTTGCGCTCCTCTTCTCTGATTTTTTGTACCACTACCTGCTTTGCCTTCTGCGCGGCAATCCGTCCAAAATTCTTCGGTGTTACCTCGACCTGGACAATATCTCCTAACGTAGCCTTTGGAAACTTAATAGCTGCCTCGGTCTGCCCGATCTGCAGTACCGAATCCTCTACCTCCTCTACGACCTCTTTTTCTGCAAAAACATTGACCACACCTGTCTCGCGGTTAATGTAAACCTTGATATTGTCTGACTTGCCGTACTGATTTTTGCATGCTGCCAAAAGGGAATTTTCAATCGCATCCAACAAAATTTCCTTACTGATATCTTTTTCCTTTTCAATCAGCTCCAATGCTTCAATCAGCTCTTTCCCGTTATCCATTTTTCCTTTTCTACCTCTCTTTCCCAAAAATTAAGACGTATCCTTTTTAAAAATCCAGAGCAAGACGTACCATCGCAATCTCTGCCCGCCGAAATTCCATGTTCTCTCCTTCGCCAAAAGACAAAATCAATTTTTCGTCGTCATACCCCTCTAAAATTCCGGTAAACTCCTTTTGACGGTTGACTGCCTGATAGAGCTTTACTTCTACTTCTTCCCCAAGACTCCTGGCAAAGTCCTTTTCTTTTTTTAATTGTCTCCCAAGTCCCGGCGAACTAACCTCTAAAATATAAGAATCCGGTATAAAATCCTCTTCGTCAAGTAGATCACTTAGGCGTCTGCTGACCAGCTCGCAGTCATCTACGGTAAAACCGCCTTCCTTGTCTAAGTAAGCTCTCAAATACCAGCTTCCTGCCTCTTTGACATATTCTACGTCTACCAGCTCAAACTGATATTCCTCTACAATCGGCAGTAAAAGCTTCTCCGTTCGCTGCTCATATTCTTCTCGCTTGCTCATGTTCCCTCCCGTTCCTCTAGCATGCTATGACGCAAGAAAGTGGACCGGCAAGGTCCACTTTCTAGTCTACAAGTTTCATTACATTACTTGTATTCTAACACAGATTTCTCATTTTGTCAAATTTTATGAAAAATTTAAAATCAATTGAAGTGTTCACATAAGGTTTACAATTTGTTCAAAACTTGCACACGACGAATACACAATTATCCTTTATAGTAAAACCATCAACAAAAACAAAGCCAACAACTACTTTTTTCAGATAGACTTTTTCATAAACTCCTCTTTTGGGCAAAAGGTGCATCTAGCAGTGATGCACCTTTTGTTCGTTTAAAAACAAACCGCGGACAACAAACTACCGCGAACTGTTTCTCTGTAGCGCATCCCGCCCGGAGGGCTTTTGTATGATAGGGAAGTTTGAGAACTTTCCTATCATACGAAAAAAGCACATCCTAAACTGTCTAGGATGTGCTTTTTTAGGGGTTGGGCTATTCAATTAGAATAGAGCAGCCTGTAGGGGAATCGAACCCCTGTTTCCGCCGTGAGAGGGCGGCGTCTTAACCGCTTGACCAACAGGCCTTACCGACGAAAGTCATTATACAACAAGTTTTTTTAAATTGCAAGCATTTTTTTGAATTTTTTCAAAAATTTTTCAAAAGCACCGATAATCCGCTGAAATACGCCTATATGACAAAGGCTCTCCGGTAGTTATCCGAAGAGCCTTTCCTTTTTGTTTAAAAATATTTCTTACTGCCCCACAGGTTGCCCTGCTTCAAATCCAGATATTCATTATAAGCCCGTTCTAACATCTGCTTTTCGTTGGGAAACTTCAACAGATGATAGGCTTCATGGAACTTATAATAACCTGAATCCATAAAATACTCTTCTCTCTGCGGCTTACTGTAGTAATTTTCTGCCCTCATCAGATACCAATGAACGTCTTTTATTACTGTATCATGCGGCGTACTGAAGGTATACTGGCTCTTCCCTACGTATTTGATAATCAACGCATCGACGCCCGTCTCCTCCTTTACCTCGCGAATAGCAGTCTCTTTATACTCTTCGCCTTCTTCCACAGTCCCTTTCGGCAAAACCCACCCTTCGTATTTGTTTTTGTAGTTTTTGTACAGTAGTAAAATCTTCCCTCTGAAGATTACCACGCCGCCACAGCTGGTTGCTTCTATCATTGCAAAACCTCCTGTCACATACTGCCTTCTGGCGTATGCCGCGCGTGAATCATAACACCTTAGTATCAGTATACAACGGAGTAAGAGACAGGTCAACCCCAAGTTTGAAAGTTCCAGTTTGTTATAGAATTGTAAAAAAATGTAAATTGTTTCAGAAGAAAAAGAAGACTTTTATAACAGGATTGGGATGGGAGAGTTGCCATATCTCTTCATAACTCTTTGTCTTTTAACGTGGTAAATGGTGTAGTAATTATACTGATATTCAATGATGTTGGGGTCAAAACCATAAATAAATTTGCCCCTATTCCTATAGTACCTTG
>CAJUFW010000095.1:12483-12698 GCA_910585655.1 uncultured Lachnospiraceae bacterium | reverse complement strand
TGTCCGATCCCAATACCATTTTTCCGCAGCCAGCCAGCATTTCCCTGGCAAACTGGTGAATCACGGCAAGATGAGGCGGTACATACATGCCGCCGAATTTTTTCGCACATGAAAGCCCGAATACATGGTCGTCTTCGTTGATCGTTCCGCCTACCGCGCAGAGACTATTGTGACAGTTGGTCAGCGCATAGGGCATCGGGAATTCTGTAAGTCCG
>CAJUFW010000095.1:6380-12473 GCA_910585655.1 uncultured Lachnospiraceae bacterium | reverse complement strand
ATTCCTACAAACGTAATATCATGTGAAGTAAGGCTGTCAAAACGAATTTTTAATTTTTCCATCTCCCCAGAGCGGTTATGCGTCTCTAAAATTTGATGCGCCATCGTCTTTGCGGCACCCTTTTCTTTTGCCTCCTTTGCTCCGGCGGTAAGTTCTTTGACATAGCCCTCTTTTCCCCGGACTGCATATACCCCTGTTTCTGATAATCGTACCATTTAAGAATCCTCCTCATCTATGATTCACTAGCGTTTTTTCTATGATACACGATTCTTACAAGCTTTTCAAGCTGAAAAAACTTTTCTGCTTGACAAGCCTGCCGTTCTGTATTAAAGTAGGCAGGAATACAAGATAAAAGTCAATGACGAGGGAGGATTATTTATGAAGCATTTACTTAGTCCACTCGACCTGTCCGTCGAGGAAACTGGACAGATTTTGTCTCTGGCAGAAAAGATTATCGCCTTTCCGGATCGTTTCCGTTCTGTCTGCCAGGGCAAAAAATTAGCGACCTTATTTTATGAACCGAGTACACGAACCCGCTTGAGTTTTGAAGCTGCGATGCTGAACCTGGGAGGAAGTATACTCGGTTTTTCTTCGGCTGATTCCAGCTCTGCCGCCAAAGGAGAAAGCGTGGCAGATACCATCCGTGTCATCTCTTCCTACGCCGATATCTGCGCGATGCGCCATCCCAAAGAGGGAGCGCCTATGGTAGCAGCCCAGTATGCTTCTATTCCGGTGATCAATGCCGGAGACGGCGGACATAACCATCCGACACAAACTCTGACCGATCTTTTAACCATACAAAATCTGAAAGGGCGTTTGGGGCATTTAACCATCGGTCTGTGCGGCGATTTAAAATTTGGTCGCACGGTTCATTCTCTGATTCATGCTCTGGTACGGTATGAAGGAATCCATTTTATTATGATTTCTCCGGAAGAGCTTCGGCTTCCTTCCTATATCAAAAAGGAAGTCCTCGATCCGGCAGGCGCTCCTTATCAAGAGGTAACGTCTTTAGAGGACGCGATGCCAAAGCTGGACGTGTTATATATGACCAGAGTACAAAAGGAACGTTTTTTTAATGAAGAAGACTATATCAGGTTAAAAGATACTTACATTTTAGATAAACAAAAGCTAACCGGAGCCAAAGACAATATGCTGATTCTCCACCCCCTGCCTCGTGTCAACGAAATCGCCTCCGAGGTAGACGACGATCCGCGCGCCGTTTATTTTAAACAGGCGGAATACGGTGTTTATGTTCGTATGGCTTTGATTATGACGCTTTTAGGGCTGTCGGTACAGGAACCGGAGTCTTGAGTTGCCTTATATAAAACCTTGCGTATAGAAAGGAGTCCAATACGTTAAATATCAGTGGTTTAAATTCCGGCGTGGTGATAGACCACATCAAAGCCGGACGTGGAATGGATATTTATTCTTATCTGGAACTGGATAAATACGACAATTCCGTTGCAATTATCAAAAATGCCAAAAGCAGCAAAATGGGCAAAAAGGACATTATCAAAATAGAAGGAATCCCGGATTTTATTGACTTAAATCTGGTTTCCGTTATCTGCGACAGTGTGACGATCAATATCATCCGCGGCGGTGTGATCATTGAAAAAAAGGAACCTTCCCTGCCGGAACAGGTAACGGGAATTTTCCGCTGCAAAAATCCAAGATGTATTACCTCTGTAGAACAAGATCTGCCGCATAGCTTCCGCCTGACAAATCCACACAGCAAAACCTATCGTTGTATTTACTGCGAGCAGGAGTGGTCCAGAAAATAAATTGTATTTTGAGGTTGATTTTAGAAAAGATTTTATGTATAATATAAACTCGGAGGAAGTTGGTATGTTCCGCTTCCAAATTGTGAACGGAATTTCGTATCACGCCGCGTTCCAGCAAAATTTTAGAGAAAAGAGGTCAAAAGCAAAATGGGAAAAATTGATTTAACCAAGTACGGCATCACCGGCACGACAGAAATTGTGTACAACCCTTCTTATGAGCAGCTTTTTGAGGAAGAGACCAGAGCTGATCTGGAAGGCTACGAAAAGGGACAGGTCAGCGAACTGGGTGCTGTCAACGTTATGACTGGTATCTACACAGGCCGTTCTCCAAAAGACAAATTTATCGTTATGGATGAAAATTCCAAAGATACCGTATGGTGGACTTCCGACGAATATAAAAACGACAACCATCCGGCTTCCGAAGAGACCTGGAAAGTTGTAAAGGATATCGCCATCAAGGAATTATCGAATAAGAGACTGTTCGTTGTAGACTCCTACTGCGGTACAAATGAAGATACTCGTATGGGTATCCGCTTTATTATGGAAGTTGCTTGGCAGGCTCATTTTGTAAAAAATATGTTCATCCGTCCTACCGAGGCTGAGTTAGAAAACTTCGAGCCGGATTTTATTGTATACAATGCTTCCAAAGCAAAAGTAGACAACTATCAGGAGCTTGGATTAAATTCTGAAACAGCCGCTATGTTTAACATTACCAGCCGCGAACAGGTTATCGTCAATACTTGGTACGGAGGCGAAATGAAAAAGGGTATGTTCTCTATGATGAACTACTACCTGCCGTTAAAGGGTATCGCTTCTATGCACTGCTCTGCGAATACCGATATGAACGGTGAAAATACCGCTATCTTCTTCGGGCTGTCCGGTACCGGTAAGACGACTCTTTCCACCGATCCAAAGCGTCTTTTGATTGGCGACGATGAACATGGCTGGGATGATAACGGCGTCTTCAACTTTGAGGGCGGCTGCTATGCAAAGGTTATCAACCTGGACAAAGAATCTGAGCCGGATATCTATAACGCTATCAAGCGTAATGCTTTGTTGGAAAACGTTACCTTAGATGACAATGGTAAGATTGACTTTGACGACAAGAGTGTTACGGAAAATACTCGTGTTTCCTATCCAATCGACCATATCGAAAAGATCGTTCGTCCAGTATCTGCTGCACCGGCAGCCAAGAACGTTATTTTCCTTTCTGCTGATGCGTTCGGCGTACTGCCTCCGGTATCTGTACTGACACCAGAGCAGACACAGTACTATTTCCTTTCTGGCTTTACCGCTAAGTTAGCTGGTACGGAGCGCGGAATTACCGAGCCGACCCCAACTTTCTCTGCTTGCTTCGGACAGGCATTCTTAGAACTGCATCCGACCAAATATGCAGAAGAACTGGTAAAGAGAATGGAAAAGAGCGGCGCAAAGGCTTACTTAGTAAACACCGGCTGGAATGGCTCCGGCAAGCGTATCTCCATTAAGGATACCCGCGGTATCATCGACGCTATCTTAAACGGAGATATCTTAAACGCACCGACCAAGAAGATTCCGTTCTTCAACTTCGAGGTTCCGACCGAACTGCCAGGCGTTGATCCAAAGATCTTAGATCCACGCGATACTTATGCTAATGCTTCTGAATGGGAAGAAAAGGCAAAGGATCTGGCACAGAGATTTATTAAGAACTTTGCAAAATACGAAGGCAACGATGCTGGAAAGGCTTTGGTTCCGGCTGGACCTCAGTTATAAGATTTTTAAATTTTGGAAGCCCGGCAGGATATTTGCCGGGCTTCTTTTATATCATCGGAAAGTTCTCCATACGGGCTTCTTTTTCATATCATCAAAATACCCTCTGGTTCATAAGTCTGCTTTGCTCCAAAATGTTCCACCTTTGTTTGATAGTGATTTCCCAAATAATAAAACCGTAAGCTGTCTTTTTCCTCATCCATAAGAGTACATAGCTCATGTTTTAGCAACGTACACTGCGCTGCGTCAACCAAACACTCAAACACCGAGTTCTGCACTCTCTGCCCATAATTCACACATTTTTTCGCTATCTGCCTCAAACGCTTCCGCCCGGCAGCGTCCTCTGTATTTACATCATAGGTAATTAACACCAGCATAAAAACACCTCATTTCCATAAAAACGGCGGATATGCTTCTAAATCCTCCCGTAAATATCTTGCTAAAAGCAATGCCTGTAAATAGGGAACCAATCCCCATGGAATTTTCTCTTCCAAATAAGGATGGGTAATACATTCCTGTTTCTTTTCCTGCCAACTTTTTAAAAACTTTTTTCTGGCGTTATCCGTCATACGAACGGCGCCGCTTTCTGATAATTCAAAATCACTCGCATTCATAATTCGATTGTTGATAACAGTCAGTACAAAACGATCTGCCATACACGGACGTAATTCTTCCATCAAATCCAATGCCAGTGAACTTCTCCCAGGTCTATCCCGATGTAAAAATCCAACATAAGAATCCAAGCCAACACTTTCTAAAGCAGATGCACAGTCATTTGTCAATAGACTATATGCAAAAGAAAGCATGGCATTTACATTATCCAAAGGAGGTCTTCTGCTTCTCTCATGAAAATAAAAAGCTTCCTTTTCACGTAAAATCATATCGTCAAAAACGCTGAAATACGCCGTTGCCGCCGCTCCTTCTAATCCCCGCAGCGAATCCAAAGAGGTTTCTGCCAACACATCTTTGATACGCGCTTTTATTATTTCAGAAGCATGTTGAAATTTTTCTTCTTGGATACGTAACTTATGGTCTCTCTTTGTCCTTTCTATACTCCATCTGGCATTGTATAGCTTTCCGGATATCATATAACGGGCAATCTTACAGCTTTCCTCTATATTATCTGCCAGACGGTATTGTTTTCTTCTAAGTAAAACATTTCCATTGACAATTCCCGTTACCCTTGCTAAAAATTTCCCTCTTGGAGTACAAAATACGAAATTAATATTTCTTTGGACACAAGCTCCCATAAGAGCCGGAGAAGCTCCGGCATAAGAAAACGCAATAATTCCCTCTAAATTGTGCAGCGGAAACCGTGCAAGCTCTTCCTTTCCACGACTTACCACTACATTTTCCCCATCCAAGGATAAATAAGCATCCTCGGTGGTCAGAAATAAGGTATTTAGCAAATGTCTCATTTGTTTTCCTCTCATTTATGGTTTTATTTTTTGATTTCTTACTCTCTTCATACAGAGAGAGACGACCGGATGGCGTATATTACAGTGTGCCGCAAATATTTCAACCCACTCTCTCCGTGTGGAGAGAGACGGAAATGCTGGACAAGTTTACAATTTGCGGAATAATTTCAACCCACTCTCTCCGTGTGGAGAGAGACATCTTTATACACTCCTCCTTTGATATTTGCACAATTTCAACCCACTCTCTCCGTGTGGAGAGAGACAGGTGCAGCATCCGAGGTTTTGTCTGTTTTTATAATTTCAACCCACTCTCTCCGTGTGGAGAGAGACATTAGACGCATTTGCACTAAAAACCAGTCTATCGTATTTCAACCCACTCTCTCCGTGTGGAGAGAGACTACAAAAATCGTAGTCTAATGACGACAGGGCTTTTTATTTCAACCCACTCTCTCCGTGTGGAGAGAGACCATTGCCGTGGATTCGTTTGGTGATTTTGACGATATTTCAACCCACTCTCTCCGTGTGGAGAGAGACCAGATAGTATCAGAGGATAGTCTGCAAAAAGCCGTATTTCAACCCACTCTCTCCGTGTGGAGAGAGACTCGTAAAGCGCTTTGTTACGTAGACGATTGGATATTTCAACCCACTCTCTCCGTGTGGAGAGAGACTTCAGCAAATTGGTATCCTCGTTTTACTGCACGTCATTTCAACCCACTCTCTCCGTGTGGAGAGAGACCCGGAGACGCCACTTTTGAAATGACGGCAAACATATTTCAACCCACTCTCTCCGTGTGGAGAGAGACTCTTAACTGTATAGCGCGTTCTATCTGTTTTTTGATTTCAACCCACTCTCTCCGTGTGGAGAGAGACAAAAACATTTAACCAATTAAAATACTTACGCATATTTCAACCCACTCTCTCCGTGTGGAGAGAGACTTCTTTACCGTTATTGTTGAATAAATCAACTAAAATTTCAACCCACTCTCTCCGTGTGGAGAGAGACTTTTATCTTTGCTGCAAAAGGTCTCAATCGCGATATTTCAACCCACTCTCTCCGTGTGGAGAGAGACACGGGAAGCCGCCTATAAAAACAATCACATACGATTTCAACCCACTCTCTCCGTGTGGAGAGAGACTTATATTTC
>CAJUFW010000095.1:1592-6370 GCA_910585655.1 uncultured Lachnospiraceae bacterium | reverse complement strand
CGATTGAGCCTTTTGCATTTCAACCCACTCTCTCCGTGTGGAGAGAGACGTATTAAGGTGTACATGTCCACCGTATCAACGCTATTTCAACCCACTCTCTCCGTGTGGAGAGAGACTTTTAGGTCAAGAAAGACCTGGTGGAACATATAGATTTCAACCCACTCTCTCCGTGTGGAGAGAGACCCCACTGCGATACTTATTCAGTGCCTCAGGGACAATTTCAACCCACTCTCTCCGTGTGGAGAGAGACGTCGCCCCTGTTTGTCCTCTGCCGCTGCATATCTATTTCAACCCACTCTCTCCGTGTGGAGAGAGACGAGGTTGAAAATCTTTATCGACTTGACGGAATGATTTCAACCCACTCTCTCCGTGTGGAGAGAGACCTGTGCGTTCACGCTCTCAACCTGCTGCGCCAAGATTTCAACCCACTCTCTCCGTGTGGAGAGAGACTGCAAAAGTGCCTAATTTCCCCCATGCACTTTTGTATACTTACAACAAATTCCAACCCCAAATTCCCTAATAAAATAGCTCCTCACCTATTTCCATTACAAAATTAGTAAAACATCCCTTTTTTACCCCATTTTTTCGGTGCGAACCTTCCAGGGATTTGCTGTATGCTTCTACTTCGCACCATATATGTTCTCTACTCCTCTGCTTCTAATCTTTCCTGTAAATAGCTTTGTACCGACTTTTTACGCAGCAATTTAGGAAGACAAAGTTCTTTTAGGGAGCATGCGTTACAGGATTTTCCTGGCTTTACTTTTGGGGTATAGCCTTTTTGATAATAGTGGTGCATTTCCTGGAAACTATCCGTTACCTTTTGACGTAATTCCTCTGTAAAACATATCGCTTCACGCCTTTTGGTTTCTCCATAAAACAACGCTCCCTCCGGAATTTCACAGCAAAGCATTTCCTCTAAGCACATTGCCTGCGCGCAAAGCTGTAAAGCGTTTCCTTCTGTCGTACCAGGTGAGCCCCGTTTATATTCAACCGGATAGGGCATCCATGTTCCTTCCTGATCCGGAAGGGAAATGCCATGTTCCAAACGGTGAAACTCCAATACATCACATTCTCCCGAAACGCCCATACTGGCAGAAAATACCCTCATTCCTCTTGTAATAAGCAAATCCCCTCGTTTTTCTTTTATAGTCGGATCATGTGCTTTCTCATGCAGAATAGCGCCTTCTACTGTCCTGCGGTTCTCCGACCATTGTTGCTCAATATGAATCAGCGCCCATTGTCTTCTGCAAAAGGAAAAATGTTCTATTCCGGAAATCAATAAATAGTCCTCTTCTTCATACATCCTTACATCCTCATACAAGTTACGCCGTCCGGCATTTCTCCAATCGAAACTTCATAATCCTGATAACTTCTCGGTGTCTCAACTGTTTCTTTTCGATGGATCTGAACTGCCTCAAATAATTTATACGCCGGCGCATTTCCTAACTCGCTGTCATGACGAAATACAATCAGCTCCCGTACTGCCATTTTTCCTCTGGCAGCAGAGTGATCATGCTCAAACATATTTAAAATTGCCTCCCAAAGAAGCTGTAAATCTTCCTCGGAAAATCCGGTTGTTTTTCTTGCCAGATTTGCGGAAACATACCCTTCGCAACGATATAAACCGTACGGCACCACATATTTCCGACCCATCTCCGTTCCCTTTTTTTCGGCGTCCTCTTCGGTTGTAATCGCTACACGGGTAATGGTCACTTCCTGTGGTACGATGGGATCGATGCTTCTGGCAAATCCTAACTGAACCGGACCACGAACCTGCCCGCAATTTAAATGTTCTTTTACAAAGGTAGTCATCACCGCTCCAAAAGCGCGAATATCATAAAAGTTTTGGCACATCCAGTCCCGAAGCTTTCGATCCAAATCCGGATCCTCTTTCTTTTTTGCCTTGATGGTTTTATCCGTTACATCATTGGCTATATAGGCTTCGTTATCGCTACGGTTTAACGGAACTCCATCTTTAATATAAATCCGGTATCCTGTTCCGTCTTCCTTAACCGTTTCTACATAATTACGGATTTTCCGCTTCAAACAAACATCTGTTACAAGCCCAAGCCCTGTCTCCGGATCGACCCTTGGCATATTTCCGGCATCCGGATCTCCATTGGGATTTCCATTTTCCACATCAAATAAAATCACAAATTCATAACGGTTTTTAATGGCTTCCATTTCTTTTCCTCCACTCTTTTATACTTTTCTTATGGCGTTTCCTTTGTTTTTTCTTCGTTCTGTTCGGTCTCTTTCGGCTCATAACGGACAATCGTCTGCTGGTAGTATCCTAACTGAAACGCTCCCTGCTGCGGCAAATTTAATTTTGACGGATAGGCTTCCCCTAAGCGGTTCATCACCTCTTCTAACTGCTTTTCCAGTTTTATCTGTAAGCCCTTTTTCTCTCCCCCAATCTTTTTTAAATGCTTCTGCGCCAGGTTGACCAAAACCGGAAATACCGCCGCCGGCGTTGCGGAAGCTGCGTTAAAATATTTGTCCCGAATCGTACTGTTTAGCCCTGGATTGGCTGTGGATTGTATTCCCTCTAAAATAGAAAAAAGCCGCCCTAGCTGATAGGGAATGTTATTGCTTTCTTTGTTTAATGACACCGTTAAAACCTCCTTTTCTGGTATATCTTTATTTGGATTTTTTAAATAATAAGCTTTGATAATCGCCGCCCGCCCTCTTGTTATTTTATGCTCTGCCCGAATCCGAAGCAGGACTCCATGAAGCAGGGTCGCCGGATAAGGCGTTCCCTTTAAAACCGCCTCAAGCACTTCCCCTGCCAGCTTTGGAAGGACTGTTTTCTCCTTTGCATTTTGATTGACCGTTTCATTTAACAATTTCCATAACGGAATCGTTTCAAACTGGTCAGACGACGGTCTTTGAATCCGCAGCCTTTCTTGATGCGCCTGGGCATTTTCCAATATCTTTCCAAAAGAATTCCGCAGGAAAAAGCGAACGGATAACCTGGCGGCATTCGGTGAAATTCCAAGGATATAAAAAGGCTTTGCCGGATCCAGCTTTTGCTCTTCCATCTGAACGCTCTTTCCGCGAATCAAGGATGTCAGCATATCATTTAGTTCTTTTTCTGTATAAGAGGAATCATCTCCGAACAAAAAATATCCCATCAATCCCGGATATTCCTCCTCCGCCCCGTCTGCCCAACACAATACGGTAGTGTCGCCAATACGATGTACGAATTCCTTTTGAGAAATCAGATGATTCAACGCCGTTCCATAGGCAAACGCAGCATATTCACTGGTCGGCGCGTTATAGCCTTGTTCCTGACCATAAGAGCAAAAGGCTGGCGCATTATAGGAAACCAAAGAAGCTCCGCTTGACTGCGCCCCTGGAATCCCTTTAATAGACGGATGTAAGACAGCCACAGTAGCCTTCTGCCCCGTTACCAGACAAATCTTTGTTTCTTTTCCTTCTATATCGGTACAATGCCGCTGCCATGCCTCTCGTATTTCCGGCACTTCATGAAGATAGGTAATCTGTCCGTTTCCTATATAACGAAAAACCAAATTGGCTCCGCCCATTATTTCGGTAAGTTCTTCTTGCCCAAAATCCTCTAATCCTGACAGATGCTCCTCCGCCTGAGAAGGTTCCCAATTTTTAAAAAACTGCAAAAGTGCCTTTCCCTCTGGAGCTTCTACGTTTTCTAACAGTTGTTCATGCAGCTTTCGACAAGCTTCAAAGCAATTTTTAGCACGTTCCGGATTCTCTTTGTTATCAAAGCCTAACAAATAAGAAACGTTATCCCACAAAAAATTCGAGGCAATATTGACGCTTCTTTTCACTGCTGCAGGCAGCTTCATCGTCCGTGGAACCCAGGATTTTATGATCTCTACTTCTTTTTTCTTTTTCTTTTCTGTCTCTACCTCCCTTTTTACGGATACAATCCGGCACAGCGTTCCTTCTTCATTCAAATACAGTGCATAGGAGACGTTTTGTATCCCCCAGCCATAAGAAGGTACTTTATCCTTAGCCGCCATATCCTCATAATATTTTACAAGTGCTTGTAGGATCATCCTTTCACCTCCTGGCTGTTTCGCGCCGGAACTTCGATTTTGCCGTTTTTCATCACTGCCCGGAAAAACAGCGGCTGAATCTGTTCGGGATTTGAATAATCCATATCCCAAAGCATATATCCTAAATCCCGTTCTCCCTCTAATTCCTTCGGGCAAGCCGGAAGCTCCTCGCATAGCTTAAAATGAGCCGGAAATTCCCTTGTTCCAAAGTAAGGAGTATGAAAAGCCTGTCCTTTGGAAATACGTCGCTTTAAAATATCCTGAAACTTTCCGGGATTATCCCCTGGCGCTGCCATAGAAGTCATATCAAAATGACTTTCAATCACATAATGTACATTTTTTAATACCATCGCTGCCCGTTGCTGGATGTTCTCCGAAGTCGCCATCCACAACTCTCCCTTTCCCCGCTCCATAACCGTCCTTACGTTTCTGGCGCTGATGACAGAACTGACTTCATTTCGTCGGATATTGGTAAATTGAATCGGCGCGCAGACATAAATCCGGTCAATCTTATAATGCAGCCCCGGATGCCAAAAAATCGCATCCAAAATTCCACGAGCGGCGGAAGGAGTGATGACGTCGTAGCTTACTCGTTCTGTCTTTAGTTCCGGTCTGGAGAAAAGGGCATAATCCCCCCATACTTCCAGGCGAATTGACATGTAAGATTCCCCCTTGCTTCCTTTATTTACCATAAATTATACCGTGTATTTTCCCCTGCGTCAACGACAAATAATTCCT
>CAJUFW010000095.1:0-1582 GCA_910585655.1 uncultured Lachnospiraceae bacterium | reverse complement strand
CGCCAAGTTCCGTCATACACAGCAGCGTCACAATCAAAAATCCTCTGTTTAAACCGCTTATGACCTATTTTTTTGTCAAATCTGCACGCCCATCCAAATCAGTGTTTATGATTACCGTCTTTATATTGCAAACTGTGGAAAGCTGCCGGAAAACTGAACCATCGACAGTTTAATGTCCAAACATGCGTCCCGTCCATATAACCCCTCTATTGCTAATGTATATTATTTGGCTGGTCTCATTGAAAGCTGGGGACGCGGTATCGAAAAAATTTGTCAAGCTTGCAAAGAGGACGGCTCACCACTACCAGAATACACAATTCATCCTGGCGATATTATGATTCAATTCATTGCTGCCGAAGACCGAATCGTGCGCACTTCTCTCGACAAGGTGACTGAAAATTTCCTGTTAGGACGCTCAGAAACTCAGAACCAAGATCCTAGGCTGCTGGTAAATGCTACAGACCGACGGTTCCAAATGGCTGGCATTCCTTTCTGAAAGCGAATAAAACAACTCCGACGCTCAGTATGATACCGGGCGCCGTAGTTGTTGATTATTCAGTTGTAGGGAACACTCTATTGCCAGGTGGTTATCTCTCAAATCCCATGCCATTCTTTATGATAAGAACGCTGTAGTTTTATGGTATCCACAATGGACAGTTTTCCGATTTTTTTGATTGACCGTCTGATCGCCAGCGCCGCAGAGCCGAAACATAAAACGACGATCAGCAATAGGGATACAGCCGGAAGCTGCCAGCTGGTCCCCCATTTACTGGCAATCCGGAACTGGAACATCATTTTATTTAACGGAAGCCCTAGGACGCATCCGGTGACACATCCCAATACTGCATAGGTGACTGCTTCTGCAGCAATCATCTTATAGAGTTGCCCGGCTCCCATACCAATAGAACGCATCACGCCATACTGCCGTGTTCTTGCCGCCACACTGGCATTCATACTGTTAAAGATATTGAACACGATGAGCAGCGCAATGATGAGCAGGAACCCGTAAATGAACACCGCTCCTGTATAATAGGAACTCTGGGATTCCGAATTTGACAGACGTTTATCTGCAATTGAGCTATCCGGTGGAAAGAGGTTTCGTATCGCTGATACTGTCTCGTCACTGCCGCTGCCTGTAAGCTGTATATCCACAGCTGTATAGCCTGCCATACCAATGCTCTCTGTAAACAGCCGTTCTGAGCATATGATGTATCCAAGGCTTCCGCCCTCACTTGACGCATTTGTGGACGAAAGGATTCCCGCAATCCTCACCTGTTTCTCCCCCAAAGGCGTATAGAGCATCACAGTGTCCCCGGCTTTCCATTGCATGCCGTCTCGGTAGGTGACTAAGATATCCCCGGTCCCTCCCTGCACAGACTCGGTATTCCCCTCGTTCAGTTCCTCTTCTGCCCATTTGAACTCAACCATTACCTGGAAAGACAGGAAAAGCATGATGCTGATGGCAAAGGAACAGGTCATCAGGAATAAATTCTTTTTCCCGGACAAAGCATGGAACAGCTTCGTATTCCTCCTGCGCCATAATCTCATCATACATCTTTAGCGCTGCCAGGAGCGTCTTTAA
>CAJUFW010000094.1 GCA_910585655.1 uncultured Lachnospiraceae bacterium | reverse complement strand
CACTCCACAAACTGGCAATCGGTTTAGGCATGACAGTATCTGAGTTATTAGATTTCCCTGAAATGAATGAAACCATCTTTGATGATGAATAAAAGACCATATAAAAAACAGATGCTCACTTCACATCTGCTTTTTTATATTCTTATTATTATACAAGATTATTTCAATCCGTAATAAACCTCTATACAATCGTCCATACTTCTCTTTTTATCAAACGTTCTATTTCGTTACGACTGCATGTACCGTACTCTTACTAATCCCAAATTGCTTCGCGGTCTGCCTCACGGTCGCATTTTGCTCCACGATATAGTTAGCGATGTCTACCGCGCGTTCTTCGATATACCCTTTCATGGCATTTTCCACCCCAGCCGCCGGGAATTCCTGACGGCTTTCACTTTGTTTTTACATTGTATGAACCGGAGTGGTATGGTATGCCTGCTTTCTTCCCTTATCCTCTTTTTCGGCTGGCTAAAAATTCCTCTATTCCTGTTATCTGCCTGTCCAAAACCGCCTCATAAACATCCATACTGGTATATTGCCCGAACGAATACAAGCCACGCTTTATCAAATCTTTCTTTAAACAAAGGATCTGTTCCCGTGAACCAGGGCGGGCGTTTACCTGCTGTAGTCGCCTGTCGCAATCCTTTTCCGCCGCCTGAATCGTTTCCCGATCAAAAAACCACAAATCAATGTTCCAAAGCTCCCCTTCTATCAAGGTTTCAAAGCCGTGAAACCAAACCTTTTTTCCCTCGCTCGTAACTTCCTCCTTTGCCTCGTACCACGTCGGATGAAAGTGTCTGAGAATAAATTCGGATAACCGGTATAGCTTATCCAACGACATCGCATCGTTTTCTATATCCAGATCCAAATCATTCCATGCCATCATATCCATCCGATAGCTACCGATAAGGTGAGGAACTCCATACTTCTTTATTTCCTCCCATAGCCCATACTGATATAAAATAAGATCTGCCTGTTTCTTTCTTGCTTTATTTTCGTCTGGCATCCGGCTTCTTCCCCCTTTCTCTTCGTTCGATAACCTCTCGTATAACCCCCGGCTTTTTTGCGATAATCCGTTCATACGCATGTTCATGGTGAATACCTCCTGGATGCGTGTCCGTAAAGGTTCCTTCCTTTTTTAGATTTTTCTTTTATGCTACCATAGGAACTCTCCTCTTGTCAAAACGAATCTCCGGAAAATTCCAAAGCAAAACTCCAAAAACAAAATTTTTTATCATGACACATTATTGTCCTGTTTTATGTGTTATGCTAGCCGCAAACGGTAAGAAAAACCGCCGGAAGCATTACTTTACTACCTGAGGAGTGATTCTATGAAACTGGATCGTCTAATCGGCATTCTCGCTATTCTGCTGCAGCAGGAATCTACCACTGCCCCCTCTCTCGCCGAACGGTTTGAGGTATCCAGACGGACCATCAACCGGGACATTGAGGCTTTGTGTAAAGCCGGAATTCCGATTGTCACCCGTCAGGGTGCAAACGGTGGAATCTCGATTATGGAAAGCTTTCGGCTGGTTCTTCCAATTTTCTGGCTGGAAACCAATCTGTTCTGATTGACCTTTCCTCCTGGTATAAGGATTCGCTCGCCCCCAAAATCGAACTGATCCGCCAGGCGATTGACCATTGCCGGGAGCTTAGCTTTTACTACTATTCTCCAAAGGGCGAAAGCAGGCGGAGCATCGAACCCTACTATTTGATTTTCCGCTGGTCAAGCTGGTATGTCTGGGGATGGTGTAAGCATCGCACTGATTTCCGTCTTTTTAAGCTCAACCGAATAGATCAGCTGGCTTTTTCCGACACGGTTTTTATCAAACGGAATGTTCCTTTACCGGATTTAACAAACGAACAGATTTTTTCCGGCGGCATCCGGGTAAAAGCCCTCTTTGAAACTGGCTGTAAATGGCGTCTGGTTGAAGAATTCGGAACGAGCTGCTATCAGGAACAGGAAGACGGCAGGCTTCTTTTTCAAGCCGATTATACGGATAAGGAAAACCTCATCACCTGGCTTCTTAGCTTTCGCGACCAAGCTGAGCTGTTAGAGCCGGTCGAGCTTCGTCAGGAGCTTACCAAAGCCCTCAAAAGAGTTCTGGCGCACTACGAATCGAACCACTAAGCTGCCCAGCAAAGCCTCTTGGCAACATATTAAAAAATGGAGACTTTCCTTTTGGAACATAGCTATACCAGCGACTTTTCCGAAAAACGGCTTCATCATGAAATCTATTTAAGCGATCCACGCCGGAGCGCGTCTGCGTCAACAGACATTTTCCTTAGGCGCGAAGTGCGCATCCCCCGGAGGGCTTTTATATGATAGGGAAATTCAGAGAACTTTCCTATCATATAAATAAACCACTGTCCGCTGCCTTTCTTTCATGGTCTTATTTTAGCCGCAGGAAGATAGATTCATAAGGTCGTAGCCTCGCTCCCTGATAGCCCCCTTCTCTGTCATAGGAAGAAAGCAGTACCTCCCCTTCTGCCTCCTGCAAGGCAGCGGGAGCCTCCTGTTCCTGCCCGGAAAAGTTATGGGCAATCAGCAGACTCTCTTCTGGTGTCGTTTTGGTAAAAGCAAATACCTCTTTGCTGCTTGTTTCCAAAAAGGTCAGCTCTCCCCGCGAAAGCGCTGTCGAGCTTTTCCGCAGAGCAATCAGCCTTCGGTAGCACTGGAAAATAGAGTAAGGATCCTGACGCTGTGCCTCTACGTTGATTTTTTCCGTGTTAGGATTTACCGCCAGCCATGGTGTACCAGAGGTAAAACCGCCATGCCGGGAGCTATTCCACTGCATCGGGGTACGGGCATTGTCCCGGCTTTCCAGTTGGACACGAGCCAGTGCAGCTTCCGGAGTCATCCCAGCCAACAGATACTGCTGATAATCGTTATGAGTACTCGGATCGTTATAGTCCTCTATCGACGATAGTCTTACATTTGTCATACCGATTTCCTCGCCCTGATACACAAAAGGCGTCCCCGGCAGACTATGAAGAAACATTGCCAGAAATTTCGCCGAAACTTCCCAATATTTCTCATCATCCCCATATAGCGAAACTTGGCGAGGTTTATCATGATTGCTAAAAAATCTTGCCCACCAGCCCTCTTCCTTTAACACCCGATAGCTTTCCTCAATATCCGCTCTTAACTTTTCCGGCGACCAGGTGTCAATTTCCACGCTCGGCGGCACAAAAGGAATCGCCATATCAAATTCCTGGCGGCTGGTCTTTACATAGTTTGCAAGCTCTTCTACGGTAGGCGCTGCCACTTCTCCTACCGTAAACAGGTTATGCGGAGTATATACCTGCCGATTCATTTCCTGAATATACGCATGTGTCCCGGCTCGTCCGACAAGGCAGTCCGGAAAAGAATACCCGTCCGGCTGCGGCGGCAGAGCAGAGTTCGGAAAGTCCTGTGGCTTGTCTAAATAGCTGATCGCATCTACCCGAAATCCGTCCACACCCCGATTTGCCCACCAGTTCATCATTGCAAACAGTTCTTCCCTAAGCTCTTTACATGCCCAGTTCAGATCCGGCTGTTTTTTAGAAAAATAATGAAAATAATACTGCCCCCGTTCCGGCACATATTCCCAGGCGCTGCCTCCAAACACCGACGCCCAGTTGTTCGGCTCATGACCGTCTACCGGATCCCGCCAGATATAATACTCGCTTTTGGGATTTTCTCTTGAAGAACGAGATTCCAGAAACCAGGCATGTTCGTCTGAAGAATGATTGACCACCAAATCCATAATCAGACGAATCCCCTTTTTCTTACAGGCAGCCTTCAAACGATCCCAATCCTCCAGCGTTCCAAATTCTTCCATAATGTCCTGATAATCCGAAATGTCATAGCCATTGTCGTCATTCGGCGAACAATAGACCGGAGAAAGCCACAAGGCGTTGACACCAAGCTCCTCCAAGTAATCCAACTTCTGTAAAATCCCCAGCAGATCACCGATTCCGTCCCCGTTGGAATCATAAAAACTCCGTGGATAAATTTGGTAGACAACCAGATCCTTGATCCAATCTTTTTCTGGTATCATGTGAGTTCCTCCTATACCTCTAGCTTTTTTCAGCTTCTTCTCCATCCACGCTTTTCAGGCTCTTTATCACGCTGCCAATCCGCTCTCTAACCTTTCTCACCTCTCCTGGCTTCCATTCCTCCAAAAACGGAAGAAACGCCAAATTCCTGCTGGCACGAATTTTTTCCAATGCTCCAAACAAAACCTCGCGGTTTATCTGCTCCAGTTCCGAAATGGTCTGCGCGCTTCTTTTTTCCATAGCCGCCTGATACAGCTTTTGATGAATCTCCTCTGTATAAGTTTCCTTTTCGATTTCCCAACCTTTTTTAGAAAAAATCAGCATCGGAAGTCTTCCCTTGTATTCGATATCCAGATAATCCCTTTGAATCATCCAATCTATCCGAAAGGAAATCTCTGCCAATGTCAGAGAAGAAAAATAACCGTAAGCCGGGCAATTTTCCAAATGAAGCTCTAGCAGCTTTTTATCCTTAGAGCCCTTTAAAATTTTTGCCAGCATACTTCGACCTCCGACTACAATCAATTCGTCAGCTCCCCGCAGGATCATTTTGATATCTTGCTCTGAAAGACTTTTTATCCCACCTGTATCCAGAGAATAAGGCACCCTTTGTCTTCTGCTCATATTCCTTTCCTTTCTGCCAACATTCCAGAATTTCTCTCTGGCAAGTCTTCTTCCTCTAACAGCCCAAAGTGCCGAAAAGCATTGTAAATCCCATCTTCTAAAATATCTGTCGTCACATAGTCCGCCAGCTCCTTTAGACCCTCCTTGGCATTTCCCATCGCTATCGCTACATCTACTGCCTGAAACATTTCTACATCGTTCATGCCGTCTCCTATCGCAAGCGTATGAAACATACGCTCCGTATAAACCGGTTCTTCCTGTTCCAGATAATCTAATAACGTATGAATGGCTGTCGATTTGTTGATTCCTTTTACGGAAATTTCTCCGCTTTCCTCTCCAAAATCCGGCACCGTACAGCGTACCATATAAAAGTCCTCATGAAAGCGGTCGTATACGTCCTGGTAGCGGGAACCGTTTGTCTCCAAAAAAGAAATTTTATTGATATCCAGTTCTGCCGGAACACCTCCTGTTTTGAGACTGTTGATAAAATGCCCGTTCCCGCCTAACACCTGACGGATATGAGGAATCAGGTTGCGGGAAGCATACAAGCCTTCGTTGCACTCCATGTAGTAGTCGATTCCATGTTCGTCTAGGTACGCCGCAATTTCCGCAGCCGATTCTGCGGCAATCGTCCGATGAAAAATTTCTTTTTCCTCGCCGGATACTCTGTCGATTACCTCAATAAAACCACCTGCCGCCCCGATTACTCCGTCGATGCCGATTTCATAAATCTTCGGATAAATTTCTGCCTTACTCCGCCCCGTACATAGAAAGACCAAATGTCCCATGCGGCGCGCCGTTCGTATCGCCTGGATAGCTGACTCCGGAATATATTCATCCCTCGCCGCATGCACCAGCGTTCCATCCACGTACAAAAACAGAATCTTTTTCCTGTTCTCTTTTTTCATCCTCTCTAACCCCTTTCGTTTTTTCTTTCCTCTAATACGCCAGCACCTCATGCCCGTCTTCTGTCACCAACACCGTAATTTCCCATTGGGCGGAGGGCTGTCCGTCCCTCGTACGAGCTGTCCAGCCATTTTTCTTATCTATGTACATCTCCCGCCGTCCCATATTGACCATCGGCTCAATCGTAAATACCAGTCCCGGCACCAGCAGCATTTCCGTTCCCCGGCGGGTCGTATACCCTACCCAGGGTTCTTCATGAAATGCCAGCCCTACGCCATGTCCGCCGATTTCCCGGACGACCGTATACCCGTTAGAACGCGCATGCTCATATACCGCGCTTCCCATATCTCCCAGAAATCCCCATGGCTTTACCTGCTCTAACCCTAACAACATACACTCTCTTGTCACTTCTACCAGACGCTGCTTTTCTTTGCTTACCTGACCGATACAAAACATACGAGACGAATCAGAAAAATAACCATTATATATCGTCGTAGCGTCTACGTTTATAATATCACCCTCCTGTAAAATAATCTCCTTGGAAGGAATTCCATGACAAATTTCATCATTTAAAGAGGTACAGACGCTTTTCGGATATCCTTTAAAATGAAGAGGCGCAGCGATTCCCTTTAGCTCCTTTGTCTTTTCTACAACCAGCCGGTTGATCTCCTCCGTACTCATTCCCACCTCAATCCGCTCTGCCACATAGTCTAAAATTGCAATATTCCGCTTTCCGCTTTCCCGGATGCCTTCTATCTGCTCCGGAGTTTTAATCAACGAACGCTTCGGCACTTTTTTCCCACGTTTGGCATAGCCTGTAATTTTTTCATCAAATGCCATATGGCAACCCTTATATTTTCTACCGCTTCCGCACCAGCAGAGGTCGTTTCTCCCTAGCTTGCGCAACATTGTTATTCCTCCTGTCCATCTCTTTTCTTCGTTGCTTTTTGTTCTTTATTCTCCCTTCCGGTAACGGTTGATATCCCCGGCAATCGTCTTTGCATCTGCAATCAGCCCGTCAAACATTCCGGCTCGGTAAAAATTGATTACGACCATTCCGATTGGGATTCCGATGATCATACCAAGCATTCCACCGAAACGATATCCCACATAAAGAAAAACCAACGTTGTCAACGGGCTAAGTCCGATGCTGTCTCCCACCATTTTCGGCTGTAAGATCTGCCGCAGAAGCTGGCAGCTCAGATAAATCACAAACAGTCCCACCAGACGGAAATAGTTTCCGTTGATCAGTTCTACTGCCATCCACGGCCAAAGCACGGTTCCCGTACCCAGCACCGGGAGAAAATCCAATGCTGCAATCACCAGCGCCAGTAAAAACGAATAATTCACCCGTAAAATTTCAAATCCGATAAACATCACTACAATCAACACCAGCATAATTTTAAACTGCGCCTTAAAATAACCTCCTACTGCTGTAAAAAAATTTTTCTTGATCATAGTATAGTGCTGATACCAAGTCTGCGGCATCAGATCCTTTGCCTTTTGCATCAGCTCATCCCGCTCTGCTACAAAGAAATAGGAGGAAAGCAGGGCAATGATCGTCATCAGCAAACCGTCTACTACACTGCTGACCATACTTCCGGCTCCCCCCAGGCTCGGCATTTTAATCTTGGATAAAATTCCTTCTGCCGCCGTGGAAATTCCTGCGCCCAGCGAATCCACAAATACTTTTGTATCCTCCGGCAGACGGGCATAAATCCCATACAGGCGTTCCCCTACCTGATTGATTTGGATCTGCAGCATATCAAAAATCTCCGGCGCATCCTCTACCAAAGAGAGAATTTCTTTCACAAGAGCGGCGCCCAGAAAATAAATCAACGTACAAATGGCTGCCAGAACCGCAATAATAATCAAGGCTGAACCATGCTTTCTCCGAATCTTCACCCGTTTTTCCAGAAAACGCACCAGCGGATTCGCGATCATTGCAATGATCCAGCCTATCACAAAGGGCATAAAAAAAATCAAGATCCTTGGCAACACGAAAATAAGCAGTAAAACTACCCCTACCGCTACTAAAAGATTCACCAGCATTCTTCCATAACGACGCCTATTCTCCATAGATATTCCTTCTTTCTTCTCTACTTTTGCTTCTATCTTTATTATATAGGGCAAGCTTGGTTTCTTCAACAAAAAATAACGATTTTAACAGCTTTTATTTTACCCGTGGCTTTACAGCCAGAGTAGCAAAAAAGAACACCGCCGCTACGACCACGATTGTCGGTCCGGTCGCCACATCATTATAATAGGAAAAAATCAAGCCTGATACACCGGAAAAAACCGAAATCAAAAGAGAAAACAAATGATATTCTCTTTCGTTTGCCGCCAGGTTCCGCGCCGATGCCGCCGGTAAAATCAGCAGCGCATTGATAATCAAAATCCCTACCCATTTGATCGAACACATCACAATCAATGCAAGCAGCACCGCCAGAGCGTTTTCATACCAGCCGGTTCGGATTCCCCGGCTTTTCGCTAATTCTGCGCTGATACTGATTTCCTGAAGCTGATTAAAACACAGACCCCAAAACAACATTGCCGCTATAAAAATCCCCAGCAGCAAAAGGATTTCCCCAGGCGTAATGCTTAACACATCACCGAGCAGCAGCCCGCTGTATTTGGAAAATTCTCCGCCCCTAGATAAAATCATTAAGCCTATCGCCGTACTCAAAGAAGAAAAAACAGAGATCACGGTATCATTGGAAACCGTATTTCGATGTTTGATCCAATTTAACAGCAAAGCAAAACAAATACCAAATATTACCATCGCCACTCCGGCGTCCGCAATGCCAAGCAGCACTCCGATTCCCATTCCGGTCAGAGCAGAATGCCCCAGCGCATCCGAAAAAAACGCCATCCGGTTACTGACAATTAACGTTCCTAAGATACCGAACAACGGCGTCAGTACCAGCACCGCCAGCAGAGCATTTTTCATAAAGTCATATCGTACCCAGGAAAAGGGCAGTATCGCTTCCATTATCTGATATACTGGTTCCATCCGGAGCCCCCTTTCTATCCTCTGCCAAATACTTCCGCATAAACTTCACTCTCAAAAACCTTTTTTGCCGTTCCTTGTATCCGTACCGTTTTGTCCAACAACACTACCTGATCGGCATATTTTTTAACATATTCCAGATCATGAGAGACCAAAATAACCGCCATATCATATTCCTCCTTGATCCGGCGCAGTATCTCATACAAAGAAGCAATTCCCTTCTGATCGATTCCGGCAGCCGGCTCGTCTAATACTAACAGATTCGGCGGCGGCATCGTAGCCAGGGCAAGCAATACCCGCTGCAACTCTCCTCCGGACAAATCGCATATCGCCTTATCCAACAAGTCTTCCGCCTGAAACATCGAAAGCTGTTCCCGGATTTGTTCCTCTGTTCTTCTGCTTTTCCAAAAAAACAACGGGCGCCTGCTGATATACCCTGCCAATAAATCGTACACGCTGACCGGCGTATTTTTATCTATCGAAAGAGACTGCGGCACATAGCCAACTCGCAGCCCGTTTCTTTCCTCTTTTGATTCCTGATTCCAGCCAGCCTTTCGCAAATCTGTAAATAGAATTTCTCCCTCGTGCGGCACTTCTCCCAATATGGCTTTCAATAACGTAGATTTTCCGGCACCGTTTCGTCCAATGACTGCCGTCAGGTTCCCGCAGTGAATATGAAGATTGATGTCTTTTAAAATCTCCTCCGTCCCAATCCGCACTCCGATATGCTTTATTTTAATACAGTGAAAACCGCAGCTTTGCCCACGCCTGCCCCTCCATGTCAGTTTCTTTCCTATCTTTCTCTTTCTGTTTTTCTTTCCTGCTATCTCTGCTGTTTGCCTTTTTGCTACTTGCCCTTTTGCTTCTTTCCTGTCTGCCTCTTTCATTTCCGCTTTTTCTCTCCTCCGCTTTCGGCGTTTCTGTCAGGTATCCACGTTTTCTTTCTGTGCCTGTTTTTGCTGTTTTCGTTGCCCATGTTACCTAAGTCTGCTATCCCTTGAAGCGTCTGCTTATTTCGTCAAAACCAAAATCAGTGTTTCCAGATTTTCCCTCATACCATCCAGCCAGGAAGAGGTATCACTCTCTCCCTTTGTCAGCGGATTTAAGGCGATAAGCTTTGCTCCTCCTTCTTTTGCCAAAACTTCTGCCACGGTTCCCTCTTGCGCTGCTGTAACTCCTAAGTCCTCTGTCAGCAAATAACGAATTTGATGGAGACGAATTTCTTCTATCAGCTCTCTCATCTTTCCGGCGCGAAGCGCCTGCTCCTCTCCCTCTAACTCCAGCGTCTCTATTACCTCTAGCGGAACTATCTCCGCCAAATAAGCAAACGCTTCATGAAATAAGAGAACCGGTTCCCTTTCTTCTCCCGAAAAGACATCCTGATACTCTTTTGCTACTTCCTCCACCTGCGCCAAATAACGATCTCTGTTTTCCTCATAAGCGGCTTGATGCTTTGGATCAAGAGCAATCAGCCCGTCCGTCAGATTGCGGATTTGCGCCTGGTAACACTTTGGAGACAACCAAATATGAGCGTTTTTCTGACTATGTTCCTGATTATGTTCGTGATCGTGACTATGCGCTTCTCCTGTCAGAAGTTCAACTCCCTGATCCGAATAAATAATCGGCAAGTCCGGCAGCGTTTTCGCAGCCTGCTCCAAAAACGGCTCCATCCCACCACCATTTGCCAAAAGAGCGTCTGCCTGTTCCAGCAGCCGCATATCGCGTGTCGTCAACTGATAGTCATGTAAGCATCCGCTTTGATTTGCCGTCAGATTCTGCACCTGTACTCCCGGTATTCCTTCTGTTAAATTTAGGGCAATAATATAAACCGGATAAAAAGAAGCCGCCAGCCGAAGTTCCTGCGGGTTTTCCGCACGACCACGAAGCCCTCCCAGAGTATAAGAAAAAGCGGCTCCTACTGCCGCTATACAAAACATAATCAAACCTATATATCCCAGTTTCTGTCTCATCCAAGCCACCTCTACTTTCTAGGGAGAGCATACCAAACGCCCCGGAATTTGTCAACTCCAAATTCCGGGGCGCGACAAGATTTCTTTGGATATCGCTTCCTTAATTTCCACAT
The DNA here is from genome assembly GCA_910585655.1 of uncultured Lachnospiraceae bacterium. Classification (GTDB taxonomy): domain Bacteria; phylum Bacillota; class Clostridia; order Lachnospirales; family Lachnospiraceae; genus MGBC131033. Next base: position 2,107 of record CAJUFW010000094.1, on the reverse strand, counting down.
TCAATACTGATTTCATTGAATTTTATCAGCAGCTCTTCTACTGTCACACGCTGTTTCTCTGCCCCTGCCTGATCCAATACCGCCTCTCCCTGGTGCATCATCAAAAGACGATCGCCGTATTCTACGGCATAACGCAGATTATGTGTCACCATAATAGTGGTCAGCCCTTTCTCTTTTACCACCTGTCCGGTCAGCTCCATAATACGCTCTGCCGTCTTGGGATCAAGCGCCGCTGTATGTTCGTCTAAAATCAAAAATTCAATCGGTGTCATGGTAGACATCAGTAAAGCCATAGCCTGACGCTGCCCACCGGAAAGAGAGCCAACCTTTACCGAAAGTTTATCCTCTAGTCCCAGGTTTAGCTTCGCCAGTTCCTCCCGGTAATACTCGATCCGTTTACGGTTTGTACCAAAGCCAAGGGAAAAAGCTCTGCCTTTATTATCTGCCAGCGACATATTTTCCAAAATCGTCATATTGGGACATGTCCCCATCGCCGGATTCTGGTATACTCTGCCGATTTTCCGGTTCCGCTTATGTTCCGGCATTCCGTTGATATCCTGCCCGTTCATCACAATCCGTCCGCTGTCCAAAGGAATACTGCCGCAAATCAGATTCAGCATAGAAGTTTTTCCGGAACCATTGCTCCCTACTACCGAAACAAACTGCCCGTCCTCTACTCGTAGGTTAAAATCCTCAAACAGACACATTTCATTGACTGTACCAGGATTATAGTATTTATGGATATGCTGCAATTCAAGCATGAGTCCTACTCTCCTTTCCGGATTTCCCGCCGCGTAGATTTTTTCCTCTTTTACCAAAACTGCTTACTACCAAAATCACCAAAAACAAGACGGCTGTTATCAGTTTTAAATCAGACGCTCCCATTCCCAGCGCAATTGCTATGGAAACGCAAGCCTTATATACAACCGAACCTACCACTACCGCCGTCGTTGCTTTGACAAGGGAGAGACGCCTAAACAGGTTGATTCCGATAATAACATTTGCCAAACCAATCACAATCGTCCCCGTACCGGTAGAAATTTCAAAAAATCCGTTCATCTGACAATACACACTTCCGGAAAGAGCAGCAAAGCCATTTGCCAGTGCCAGCCCCAAAATCTTTACGGCGCCCTTATCCTTCGCTAAAGACGTCACCAGCACTTCATTGTCTCCTACCGCCCGCAGTAGGTATCCGGATTTGGTCTTTAAATACAGATCCAACAGCACCTTCACCAACAGTACCAGTACCAATAGAATCATCGCCGTCAAATAAGGCTGAAGGCTTCCTGGTACGATACGTTCCCACAGGCTGTTTTCAAAAATCGTCTCCTGGCTGAAAATCGGCACATTTGCTCTGCCTGCAATCCGTAAATTTATAGAATACAGTGCGGTCATGACAATAATACCGGAAAGCAAATCCCGTACTCTAAACTTTACATGAATCAAGCCCGTCACTGTCCCTGCCAGCATTCCGGCAGCAATCGCCGCCAGCATACAAAGGACAGGGGGAAAGCCTGCCAACATCAGGCGCACCGTCACTGCCGCTCCTAACGGAAACGTCCCGTCTACCGACAGATCCGGAAAATCAAGGATTTTATAGGTGATATAAACGCCTAATGCCATAATCGCATAGACGAACCCCTCCTCCAACACTCCAAGTACAATCGTCATCATACTACCACACTCCATTATTATAATCGCTGCGCGATGGCTCTAAAGGGCAAATCACTTCGGCGTTTCTCTACGAGAGTAAACTTTCTTCGCAAAAGCGCTCAGAAAATTTACTCTCACACGCCTTCGTGGTTTGCCTAATCGCTGCGCGATGGCTCTAAAGGGCAAATCACTTCGGCGTTTCTCTACGAGAGTAAACTTTCTTCGCAAAAGCGCTCAGAAACCTTACTCTCACACGCCTTCGCGATTTGCCTAATCGCTGCGCGATGGCTCTTTCAAACAATTTTTTATTCTGCAATTTCAGTAAACATTTCTGCCGCGGTTTTGGTCAGTTCTTCCGGCAGGGTAATGTTTAGTTTATCTGCTACCGCGGTATTTCCATAAAACGCTGCCTCTTCGATTATTTCAAAGCTGATCTCGCTTGCTTTCTTTTCTC
>CAJUFW010000093.1:3693-12818 GCA_910585655.1 uncultured Lachnospiraceae bacterium | reverse complement strand
GCCGGTTTCGCAGATTACCATGCCTCAGATCACGTTGCCGCAGATGGGTGAGCATACTGACAGGCGTATGGAGACAGAGCGTCCGAAGCTGCTGGTTTCGATTGTGGAGCGCGGCAGGGGTAAGGCGATTATGAATTTATATAACCGGGAAGGAGTCAGCTTTCATTACCAGACGGTAGGGCATGGGACGGCAACCTCGGAAATCATGGATATCCTGGGACTGGATTCCAAGGAAAAGGATATCATCATCAGCTTTGCGGCAGAAACGATGGTACATCGGCTGATTGAGGGGATGAACGATGAACTGCGGGGAATCGTGGATACAAAGGGAATTTTATTTGATCTGCCGATGACGGGGATGACCAACCGGGTAGCGGCGGTATTAAATATCCGTAAGGATATGTTTGGCGATAAAAAGGAACGCACCGATTCCACAGACCAGAAAAAGGAGGAAGCGATGGAGGAGGAAAAAAAGCATAGTCTGATTTTGATATCTGTCAACCAAGGTTATACAGAAAATGTGATTGCTACAGCCAGAAGTCTGGGAGCGAGAGGCGGCACTGTATTCCGCGCCAGATGGGGTGGGGGGAAGGATGTAGAGCAGCAGCCTCATGGACTGTCCGTGCAGTCGGAAAAGGAAATCATTGCAATTGTAGTGGCAAATGAGCTGCGTAATTCCATTATGGATACGGTGAATGAAACGTATGGTCTGCAGTCTGAGGCACAGGGTGTGGTATGCAGTATGAAGGTGGATCATTTTGGATCGATTGGATAAGAAAAAGGATGGAACGGGCAGAAGATGGGCAGGTTATTTATTTTAATGGGAAAAAGCGCGACCGGAAAGGATACGGTTTTGGGGCGTTTGCTTGCGCAGCCGGAGTTGGGGTTGCAGGAGATTGTAGGATATACGACGCGCCCTATGAGGGAGCAGGAACAAGACGGCATAGATTACCATTTTGTTTCCAAGGAGCAATTAGAGAGGTACCGGCAGGCAGGAAAGATATTGGAATGTCGGAAATATGATACGATTCATGGACCATGGTATTATTTTCATGTAGACGACGGGCAGTTTTCACTGGAAGAAGGCAATAAGATTATGACGACGACGTTGGCAGGCTATGAAAAAATCCGGGACTATTTTGGGATAGAGCAGGTAGTTCCGCTGTATCTGGAGATTTCCGATCGTACCAGACTCCACCGGGCGCTAGAACGCGAGGATCGGCAAAGCAGTCCCAAATATGCGGAACTGTGCCGTCGATTCCTGGCAGATAATGAAGATTTTTCAGAGGAAAAGTTAAAAGAGCTGGGGATTTATGAGCGCTATTCCAACGAAAATTTAGAACAGTGCCTAGAAAAATTAGCCAGGCGGATACAAAAATAAGATTTGCTTTTGTTTTTATTAAAGATATGCTATAATCATTCTATGACGTAGGACAGAAAAGGGAAGGAAGGGAAAGCTTGTGGACATTAAGGTAAATGCGATGCCGGAAGCCATGCAGATAGAGAAAAAAGCGCCGGTGCAGGAGCAGGACGCTTCCTTTAAATTTACCCTGGTCAGTCATATTGAGGACGCGACACTTTCCGAGCGTCTGACCTCAATGATGGAGGAAATTACGCGCCAGGGAGAAAAGCTTGGGAAAAAGACAGATATTCGGGATATGCGGCGTTACAGACAGCTTGTCAAGGAGTTTTTAAACGAGGTTGTCACCCGCTCGCATCAGTTTTCAAGGGAAAATTTCCTGGATCGGAGAGGACGGCACCGGGTATACGGAATGGTACGGCTGATTGACCAGAACCTGGATGAATTGGCGCAGGAGCTGATAAAGGACGAAAAGGATCATTTGCTGATCCTCAATAAAATTGATGAAATCAGAGGGTTACTGCTGGATATTTTTACGTAAGCGGGGAGGGAAGCGTTATGAAAAAGAACGAGGTTATCGGACATGAGCAGATCATTGGGCATATGACGATGGCAGTGAAGACCGGGAAGATTTCCCATGCTTATATTCTTCATGGGGAGAAGGGTATGGGCAAAATGTTTTTGGCAAAGCATTATGCAAAGTTGTTGCAGTGTGAAAGCCCGGTAGAAGAGGAAAAGGAAGGAATATGCTATTTGAGAGGCTGCGGCGTCTGTAAATCCTGTCTGCAGGCAGAGAGCGGCAACCATCCGGATATTCTCTATGTTACCCATGAAAAGGCGAGTATCGGGGTAGACGATATCCGTACCCAGTTAAATGCGGATATGGGGATTAAGCCTTATAGTAGTCAATATAAAATTTATATCATAGCGGACGCCGACCGTACGACCGAACAGGCGCAGAACGCTCTTCTAAAGACGATTGAGGAGCCGCCGTCCTATGGGATTGTTCTGCTGCTGGCAGGAAATGTCAACCGTTTGCTTTCTACGATCCGTTCGCGCTGTGTGGCTCTGCCTGTCAAAACGGTAGAGACAAATAAGATCCGGCAGTATCTAATGGAAGAGCTGCGGGTGCCGGATTATCTGGCACAGATGGCAGCAGAGTTTTCCGGCGGCAATATCGGACGGGCGGAGCGTTATGCGTTGTCTGAGGATTTTATCCAGATGAAAGAGGATGTGCTGTATTTCCTGCGTCATATGGATGAGATGGCGTTGTATGAGATGGTGGAAACCGTCAAAAAAATGGCGCAGTACAAAACACAGATCAAAGACTGTATCGACCTGATGGAGCTGTGGTTCCGGGATATGCTGGTCATAAAAGCGACCAACGATCCGAACCGTCTGTTATACCGGGAGGAATATCAGGTGATTTCTGCGCAGGCAGGGAAGCGGAGCTATGGGCTTGTAGAACATGCCTTAGAGTCGATGGATCGGGCAAAAGAGCGTCTGGATGCGAACGTCAACCTGGATACGGCTTTGGAGATGATGTTAGACGATTTGTCTCAGTCAGAGAAGAACACCCGATAATAGAATAGAAATTTTTTGCTAAAAAATCAAGAAATAGAAAATCAGGAAGGAAGAATAGATGACAACAGTAATCGGAGTAAGGTTCCGGCGTGCCGGTAAGGTATACTACTTTGATCCGGCGGGTATTGAAGTAAAGAAGGGCGAGCATGTAATTGTGGAGACTGCGCGCGGCGTCGAGTTCGGCACGGTAGTGTTAGGATGCCGGGAGGTAGAGGACGAAAAGGTGGTTCAGCCTTTAAAGCAGGTGATTCGGGTAGCGACGCCGGAGGACTACGAGATCAATGAAAAGAACCGGGAAAAGGAGAAAACCGCCTTTGGTATTTGCCTGGAAAAAATACAAAAGCACGGTCTGGAAATGAAACTGATCGATGCAGAATATACGTTTGACAATAATAAAGTTCTGTTTTATTTTACCGCGGACGGACGTATTGACTTCCGGGAGCTGGTCAAGGATCTGGCGTCTGTATTTCGGACAAGGATTGAACTGCGGCAGATCGGCGTTCGGGACGAGACGAAAATCATCGGCGGAATCGGTATTTGCGGCAGACCGTTATGCTGCCATTCTTATCTGTCGGAATTTGCTCCGGTATCCATTAAAATGGCAAAGGAGCAGAACCTGTCGCTAAACCCTACGAAAATATCAGGTGTCTGTGGCAGACTGATGTGCTGTCTGAAAAATGAAGAGGAGGCTTATGAGGAGCTAAACTCCAAGCTGCCAAGCCTGGGAGACCGGGTAACGACGGTAGATGGGTTAAGCGGTGAAGTGCAAAGCGTCAGCGTTCTAAAGCAGACAGTAAAGGTAATCGTGGTTCTGGAAAACGACGAAAAGGAAGTGCGGGAATACAAAGTTGAAGATTTGAGATTCCGTCCTAAGAAAAGGCGGGAGCGGGTAAATCTGGACGACGCCGAGCTAAGAGAGCTGGAAAATCTGGAAAAGCGTGAGGGAAAATCCCGTCTGGACGGAGAATAGAGATATGGAGTCAAACGATAAAACAGCCAAATTCCGTTTACTGGAAGGTGAACGGCTCGACGATTTGCAGCGGAACCATCTAAGGCTGATTCAGAATCCCGAAAAATTTTGCTTTGGGATGGACGCGGTTTTGCTCTCCGGCTATGCCAGTGTAAAAAAGGGAGGGCGCTGCCTGGATTTGGGATGCGGAAACGGAATTATCCCTATTTTACTTTCGGCTAAGACAGAGGGAGCGGAATTTGTCGGTCTGGAAATCCAGGAGGAAAGCGCGGATATGGCTCGCCGCAGCGTAGAGGGCAATGACCTAGGCGGCAGAGTACGGATAGAAACAGGAGATATCAAGGAAGCCTCGCAGATATTCGGCATGGCTTCCTTTGACGTTGTTACCAGTAATCCGCCCTATATGACCAGTGGGCATGGTTTGAAAAACGAAGATATGGCAAGGACGATTGCCAGACATGAGCTTTTGTGCAGCCTGGCAGATTTGGCGCGGGAAACGGCGCGGGTACTAAAGCCTGGCGGGAAATTTTATCTGGTACATCGTCCGTTCCGTCTGGCAGAGATTATCCGGGAACTGTCGGCGCAGGGGCTGGAGCCCAAACGGATGAGGCTTGTCTATCCTTATGTGGACAAGGAGCCGAACATGGTGCTGCTAGAGGCAGTGAAGGGCGGAAAGCCGCGGATGACCGTAGAACGTCCGTTGATTGTCTACCAGGCGCCGGGGGTGTATACGGCGGAGATTTATAAGACGTATGGGTATTGAGATAGGTAGGGCTAGAGAAGCTGGAAAGGAAGAGACATATGGCAGGAATGTTATATCTATGTGCAACGCCAATCGGGAATCTGGAGGACATTACCGTTCGGGTGCTGCGGGTGCTAAAGGAAGTCGATTTGATTGCTGCAGAGGATACCCGCAACAGTATAAAGCTACTCAATCATTTTGAAATCCATACGCCGATGACAAGCTACCATGAATTTAATAAATATGACAAGGCAAAGGTTTTGGTGGAAAAAATGCTGACGGGAATGGATGTCGCTCTAATTACGGACGCCGGGACGCCGGGAATTTCCGATCCGGGGGAGGAGTTGGTACGACAAGCTTATGATGCCGGGCTTTCTGTGACTTCTCTGCCGGGAGCGGCGGCGTGCGTTACAGCGCTGACGCTTTCCGGGCTATCGACTCGCCGGTTTGCTTTTGAAGCGTTCCTGCCAACAGAGAAAAAGGAGCGGGCAGCGATTTTAGAGTCGCTGAAACGGGAGTCACGCACGATTGTTCTTTATGAAGCGCCGCATCGCCTGGTACGGACGCTGGAAGAACTGGCAGATGTGTTGGGAAACCGGGCAGTATCGGTCTGCAAGGAGCTGACCAAGCGGCATGAGACGGTTCGCCGTTTTCATTTGGAGGAGGCGGCAGCTTATTACCAGGAGCAGGAGCCGAAAGGTGAGTATGTCTTGGTGATAGAAGGAAAAAGCCTGGAGGAACAGCGGGAGGAGTGTCAGGCGGAAAAGCGAAAGCTTCCTTTGACAGAACAGATGGAACAGTATTTAGCACAGGGATTTAGTAAAAAAGAGGCGATGAAAGCAGTGGCAGCAGAACGGGGTATCTCCCGCCGTGACGTATATCAGATGCTGCTTGAACTGGAAAGTCAAGAGGATCTGGGAAAACAGTAGGAGATTCCCGGATAAAGAAAATAGATAACTAGCTGTCAGAAATGGCTGATATCGGAATAGAAGGGGGCTGCAGAAGCAGCAGCCCCGGTCCCCCACCAGGTTACTCGATCAATCCGGCTAATTTCGCCAGTTCGATAATCGACTTCTTGGACACTTTTTTATCGCAGTAGTCATACAGATCTTCTTTTTCGCCGGTGAAAATATCACTTGGCTCATATTTCTGCAAGATGATTCTGTTCTCTTCTACATAGATTTCCAATGGGTCCCGTTCGGTTGCATCCATTGTCCTTCTAAGCTCAATCGGAAGTGTGATACGCCCAAGCTCATCTAATCTCCTGACAATACCAGTGCTTTTCATAGTAGCCATCCATCCTTTCTATAATTTTACTTTATCTATTGTAACATGTCGAAAATGTAATGTAAAGATAGAATTTTAGGAAAATTTGTATTTTATTCGACGAATATTGCCATTTTATAAGGGAATTCAAGGCTTTCGGTATTCTGTAGCCGAAAACAGATCTAGGATGGACTGGTATAATCTTTTCTGGAACGCATATAGTGAATCAAAGACCAGATGTCTGAGAACAGAAAAAGGGCGGCAGAGGAAGGGGAGAAGGTCGGATGATTCATATTTTGTGGGCTGGTATGATTCTTTTGGGAGTGATCATAGGGATCTGCAGCGGACAGGGTGCGGCAGTAGGCGAGGCGGCGATCAGCTCTTCGAGAGAGGCAGTCACACTCTGTATTACAATGCTGGGTGTGATGGCGCTTTGGACCGGCATTATGCAGATCGCCAGGGATTCCGGTCTGATAGCCGGAATGAGCAAGGGAATGCGTCCGGTGATGAAGGTGCTGTTTCCGGATTTGCCGAGGGAACATCCGGCGACCGAATACATTATTTCCAATATGATCGCCAACATTTTGGGACTTGGCTGGGCAGCGACTCCGTTAGGCTTGTCTGCTATGCGTGAGCTGGCAAAATGGGAGGAAGAGAAAGCCGGAAACAGCGTCAGAGGTCAAAATAGGATGAAAACAAGCGGACGAGCAAGCATTGATATGTGTACGTTTTTGATTATCAATATTTCTTCTTTGCAGTTGATTCCGGTCAACATCATTGCCTACCGTACGCAATATGGGGCTGTCCGTCCGACGGATATCGTAGGGGCGGCAATGCTGGCTACCTTTTGTTCCACATTAGCCGGGGTGTTGTTTTCAATCGTGGCTAGAAAGATAGCAGCCAGAAAGAGAGTGGACGGACGATGAATTTTCTTTTATATCTTTCTGATTATATGATTCCGATTGTGATTTTTTATATTATAGGGTTTGGTCTGCTGATGAAAACAAATGTCTTTGCTTCGTTTTTAAAGGGAGTAAAGGATGGTTTTCAGGTAGTGTTTGATATTGCGCCGACCTTGATTGCTCTGATGGTAAGCGTAGGTATGTTAAGGGCTTCCGGGGGGTTAGATTATCTGGCGGCGTTTCTTTCTCCTCTGACCTCCTGGCTTCACTTTCCAAGCCAGCTTGTACCACTGACTTTGATGAAAATGGTGTCCTCCTCTGCCGCAACCGGGCTCTTATTGGATATTTTTAAAGAATTTGGTACGGATTCTTATATTGGACGGGTTGCGTCGATTATGATGAGCAGTACAGAGACCATTTTTTATACGATGTCGGTTTATTTTACAGCAGCGAAAGTACAAAAAACCCGCTATACTCTGGCAGGCGCTTTGGTAGCAACCCTGGCGGGGATTGTGGCAAGCGTGGTGTTAGCCGGCAGGTGAGGGAGAAAGGTCTTGTCGTTGTAGGCGGAATCGGGTATAATAGGGAAAATAAGGATAGTCAAGAGGCTTTGACATTTTAAGAACCGAGGAAATAAGAATGATAAAATGTTTTTGAAATAAAATTTTAAAAGTTTTGAAAAAGCGGAATGGAATATAGAAGCATTAACAACGTTAATTGGAACGAATGCTTCTGGGAAAAGCAATGCCATAAAGGGGATCCGGATTCTTTCGGAGCTTGTAGCAGGGTTTGAGCTTGTTACTGTTTTAGATGGGACAAAAAGCATGAATGGAGCTGTCCGGGGTGGCAGTAAGGGCTGTCCAAGGTTTAAAACAAATACCTTTAAACTGGGTTGTCTGGTGGCATATAGCCAGGAACAGGATTTGCTGTATGAAATAAAAATCAATGTGGGAAATCGTATTTATATAGAAGAGGAAGCTTTGTATAAAGTACCCGTGGACAAGCTTTCACCGCGCTCTGATAAAATTTTTAAGACAAAGCCTTCTAAAACAGAAGGAGCGGATATTAAAGTAGAATACAAAAATGGAAAACGAGGGACAAATCCAGATGTTTTATGTATTCGGACAGCCGCTATTTTGCCGCAGATATTAACGAGGATGCCGCATGATACAGAGGAAGAGAGACAAACACTTTTTTGTATTCAAACAGTAAGGGATTCACTGAAAAATATTTTGGTATTAAATTCGATTCCGCAGAATATGAGAGGATATGCTAGGATATCGGATTGTGAGCTGCGGGTAGATTGTGAAAATATTTCTTCTGTTATGAGGGAGATGTGTCGGGAAAGAGATAAAAAACAGGAATTATTGGATATTATCGGAGAATTACCGGAAAATGAAGTTTTGGATATTGAATTTATTGAAACTCAGGTAGATGATGTTATATTTGCTTTAAAGGAGAAATATATCAATTCGACGGAAGTGGTAGATGCAAGAAAGCTTTCGGACGGAACTCTTCGGTGTATGGCAGTTATTGTGGCTGCGTTGGTAAGCGTGCCAGGCAGTATGCTAATTATGGAAGAGGTAGATAATGGGATACATCCGACAAGAGTAGAAAAATTGATGGATAGTTTGCTGAAAATCGGGAAAAAACGAGGGATTGATATTATTGTCACAACTCATAATGCTATGCTGATGAACCAGTACAAAAAAGAACAGTTGGTAGGGGTGTCCATCGTTTATCGTGAAAACGAGAAAGGGACAAGTAAAATTGTTTCGTTTGTAGATATAGATACCTTTCCAGCGCTGCTAGCAACAGGGGGATTGGGGAATGCGATGACAGATAATCGGTTGCTTTCTACCATCAAAGAAAAAAAGGAAAAAGACTATACATGGCTAGGGGTATAAAGATGAATGTTAGATTTATAGATACTTCCATTATGCTGAATTTTTTGGAGGTTCCAGGGCGCTGTGCAGAAAAAGAGCGTGTGAAAGAGGAATGGAGGTTTATTTTGGAAAAAAAGGAAACTTTAATTATGCCGATTGCCACAATTATTGAGACCGGGAATCATATTGCTCATATAGCAGATGGGACAGCTATACATATTATTTTCGGGATCAGACATCCTTTTCACTGGAGGAGGATTATAGTAGGGATCGAATACTTTTAAAAGACGCCATACAAAAATTCGGGCTGGTAGTAAGAGCCAGAAGGCTGTAATCATGAAAAAATGAGCTGAAAAAACAGGAGAGAAAAGGCAGGAGAGGGAAAGCGGGTGAACCAATGCAAGATCGGAAGAGC
>CAJUFW010000093.1:1042-3683 GCA_910585655.1 uncultured Lachnospiraceae bacterium | reverse complement strand
CAGACGTGTGCTCTTCCGATCTGTGAACCAATGCAAATAGAAGAGATAAAAAAGAAGCTTCAGACAAAGGAATATGATTTTTTAAGGGAGCATAAAAGCCTGGGGAATGCGCTGATGCTGCTGACATTGGGCGGAAGTCATGCCTATGGGATGGATAAGGAGGGATCGGATTTAGACATCCGGGGAATTGCTTTTAATTCAAAGGAAGAGATTCTGCTGGGAGAAGATTTTGAGCAGGTAGTGGATGTGGAAACGGATACGGTACTTTATTCGTTTCACAAAATGCTGCTGCTTTTGACTGCAAACAATCCCAATACGATTGAAATTTTGGGCTGTAAGCCGGAGCATTACCTTTATCTGTCTGATTTGGGAAGGGAATTAAAGGAGCAGCGGCATATGTTTCTTTCCAAAATCTGTATCCATACATTCGGCGGCTATGCAGAGAGTCAGCTTCGGCGGATGGAAAACAAGGCTGCCAGACTGGTCGGGCAAGAGCAGAGGGAAGCTTATATTTTAAAGAGCATCCAAAACGCCAAGTATGATTTTAAGACAAGATATTATCCGCATGAGGATCAGGATATTACTTTATACATTGATAAAGCAGTACAAAAGGGATATGAGAGTGAGATTTTTATGGATGTGCGGCTGGAGCATTATCCGCTGCGGGATTGGGTTGGGATGTGGAATGAGATGAAAGCCATTATCAGCAGTTACAACAAAGTCGGTAAGCGAAATGAAAAAGCCATCAGTCATGATAAGTTGGGCAAGCATATGGCGCATTTGATCCGTTTGTATTTGATGTGCCTGGATATTTTGGAAAAAGAGGAGATCATTACTTACCGGGAAAAGGAGCATGATCTGCTGATGGATATTCGGAACGGAAACTATTTGGATGAGAACCGTCAGCCGTCCGACGCGTTTTACGATTTGTTAAACGAATACGAAAAGCGTTTAGAATATGCCAAGAAACATACTTCGCTCCCGGAGCTTCCGAACAGGAAAAAAATCCGGGAGTTTCAGCTTTATGTCAATGAGCAGATTGTAAAGGGTCTGTTTTAACCTGGTGCTTTTTCAGCCAAAGAAAGACGCCGACACAGATCAGCACGGAGAGAAGCGAGCCGGTAGTCGATGCCAATCCCATAGGAAACAGGGTGTCGGCAAAATGGGTCGAGGTCAGGTAGGCGAGTGGAATACGGGCGCAGACGATGGAAATGGAATTATGAAAAAACGGAATCATTGAGAGACCATAGGCGCAGAAATAACCACTGAAACAAAAATGGATTCCGGCGAAAATGCAGTCCCATACATAGCCGCGCATATATTGCCCGCCCAGACGGACGACCTCGTTGCTGCCTGCTTTTGCCTGGTCTACAAACAGGCTGACAAATGGTTCTGCTGCTATTTGCATGACCAATACGGCTAAAAATCCCCAGGAGGCGGCAATCAGGATCGCATAGCGCAGCGTCCGGCGGGCGCGGTCATGCCGTCTGGCGCCGATGTTTTGCGCGGCAAGTGCCGATACGGTGGAAAGCATGGTAGAAGGAACTAAAAAGATAAAGCCAATTAACTTTTCTACAATTCCAACCGCAGCCGCGTCGTTGAGCCCGCGTTTGTTGGCAATGATAGTAATGACAATAAAGGAAATCTGAATAAAACCGTCCTGCAGGGAGATCGGAACACCGATTTTTAAAAGACCAGACATTGTTTGCCGATGTGGTTTCAGATCCTTTGTCGAAAGCTTTATACCCATACGCTGCCTGCGGATAACGAACAGAGCCAGAAGAACGCTGATGGTCTGGGAGAGCGTCGTACCTAGCGCTGCTCCCGCCGCTCCGAGACCCAGGGAACCGATAAAAAGGTAATCAAGGGCGATATTGACAACACAGGAAACAGCGATAAAATACATAGGGCTTTTAGAATCTCCCATTCCCCGGAAAATCGAGCTGATGATGTTATAGGCAGTAATAAAAGGAATCCCAATAAAACAAATTGTAAGATAGGAAACCGTGCCGGAAACTGCTTCGGCAGGAGTAGACATCACCGCAGTAATAGCATTTACCGCCAGCAGCAGACCTCCCATCAAAAAGACGGAGAGGAGCATAAAAAGGGTGATGGTATTGCCGATGGTCTGCGCCGCCTGATCCGGCTTGCGGGAACCGACTGCCCGACCGATCATCACCGTAGAACCCATCGCCAGCCCGACGATCATGACCGTCAGCATGTGCATGACCTGGCTGCCGATTGAAACAGCAGTCGTACTATCTACTCCATTGAACTGCCCGATGATAAACAAATCTGCCATTCCATAAAGGGTTTGCAAAAAGTAGGACAGCAGATAAGGCAGCGAGAATTGCAGAACAGTTTTAAAAACACTGCCGGTTGTCAGATTTTTTTCCATAAAAGAGAATACCTCCTGTTTTGTCTTGTTGTTTTTGCATATTGTATCATATACCCTATTACTGTTGTAGAGTCAAGAAAAAAGAATGCAAAAAAGGAACTGCATTCTTTTTCTCATAAATTATCCTCTGTTCATTGTCTATTCCAGATCCAGATCTTCGATAGAAGGAATATCCTCGGTAAATGTTTCTTCTCCTAATTCGTTGATCGTAGTTTTTCCGGCTTTTCCGTATTGATATAGCTG
>CAJUFW010000093.1:0-1032 GCA_910585655.1 uncultured Lachnospiraceae bacterium | reverse complement strand
ACGAAGCAGGTAGCCGCCGGACTGAGTAGATTCTACTAGGGAAGAAATCGAGACATTGGGCGTCCAGCCATAAGCTCTGCCGTGGAAATCCTGTATTTTCGATAAAATCTCGCTGATTTCTTCCTTGGTCAATGGAAGAAGTTGCGGCGCTTTTATCAAAAGCTCCAGTACGGTTCTGGCTGGCTCTGGTTCCATCGGGTAAATAGCAGCCAGATTTTCGTATTCATGCTTGCCCTCAATTACATCCTCCGTATAAGAGGCGCTCAGAGCGAACATAGAGAAGGTTGCCTCCGGGCAAAGATCAGGAAGCAGAAACTGTGCCATATTCCGGTAAGCATTTAAGCGTGCCTTTTTGCCAAGGCGTCCCATCAGTTCCGTTTCGTCTATTAAAATCACCCAGCCCTGGTAGCCAAGCTGGGTAAACAGGTGGCTCATAAAGGAAAAATAATCGCTGCAATGCTTTGTTTTTGTAAAGTTCTGGTTGTATTTCACAGTCTGGTTAAAAATCCGGCGGTAAATCTTTTTTAATGGGGCGTTGGCGATGAAATCTCCCTCCAAATCGGCCTGAAGTAGAAATTTTTCGTCGGAATCTTCTGTATTCAAGTAAGAACGGAACAGATAATATAACTTATCCGTTTCTAAATGCTTGGCGGCAAATAGCTGCATTTCATTGGCTACCGGGCTGTTAGCAGAAAGCTTTTGAAGCTCCTGCAAGAAACCTGGCTGCTCTCGTTTCGGCAGGTAGGTATTCTGGATGAGCTTTTGATAGACGAGATAAAGCTTATCCATCGGAGTTTCCTTACTAAGCGATAAATAAGAAACGACCATATTGTCGGAATGGGCGAGGTTAAAAACGGTATTTAGAAGGTGCGTTTTTCCTTCGCCATATTTTCCACTGATCACCATACCACTTGAATGTCGTTCGTCGCAGACCATTTTCAGTCGGGAGGAAATTTCCTTCATGATTTTTGGACGTGCTTCGGAAAAATACTGCCCGACAGCACGAGAAGGTACGCCGGAGCGCAGCGCCTC
>CAJUFW010000092.1:4468-13141 GCA_910585655.1 uncultured Lachnospiraceae bacterium | reverse complement strand
GATCAATACTTATCTGAAAAAAGCGTCTAACGGTCACAGCATTGCAGAATTTTTAGTGCTGCCCAAATACCGACGGCAAACGATCGGAAAACAAGCCGCCTTTGCCTGTTTTGACAAACACGCCGGTATCTGGGAAGTCTCCCCCTCGTACGGCAGCGACTCCGCCTACCGCTTCTGGAAACATGTGATTGAGGACTATACGCAAAAAAAGTTCTGCTTTGAAGATGGGCTCTTTACCTTTCAGTCCTCCCGCTCGGATGCTAACAACGCATAATAACAGGCATCGCAAATTCCTTGGTTATTCCAATCCGCGCCACGTAATGTCCCTTCGTATTTCATACCACATTTTTTCATTACCTGACCGGAATAGGAATTCCTTGGATCGTGCCTTGCTTCTATCCGCTTCGCCCCTACGACATCAAAGAAAAAATCCATCACAGCCTTTAGAGCTTCCGATGTAATACCCTGATTCCACCAGCGCTTCCCAATACAATAGCCGATATGTACCATAGAAATCTCATCCTTTTTCTCTACTACTGCAATGCTGCCAATCGGTTCGTCTTTGTATACAATTGCCCATTGGTAATAATCCTTATCCGCATAGGAATCTACCCAAGTCTGAATAACGCTTTGACTTACCTCTAAACTCGGATGAGTCCGCCACGTCAGATATTTTGTAACCTCGTCGTCCGATGCCCAGTTTTGATACATCGCTACGGCATCTTCTGTCGTGAATCTTCTTAAAACCAACCGTTCTGTTTCCAGTCTTTGTGTTCCATAATGTTCCATACGGCACTTCCTTTCTCCTATGTTCAAGAACGCCTCCAGCGTTCTTGTGGCGGCGTGCAAGCCCATCTTCAGATGGGCTCGGCAGCATTTGCTGACAGTATTCCGCTCCGCACGCCTGCCATCCGCCTTTGTTCTTCTAAAATCCTATCCACAGTATACTCCAAAACAGAGGCTTCTGCAATTTCTTTTTCTATTCTTTGGCTGTTTTATTGTTTCTTCCCACAACAGCACCCTTCTTCTTTTAACATTACCTTTACAGGCTCTTCTCTGGAATAAGGGGAAAGCGACAACGGCACAAAATACCCTTTGTCTACCTGGCAGGTCGGGCATTGCTGCGGCAGCTCCATCCCTTCATAAATATAGCCGCAGTTTAGGCACATCCAATGCGTACGTTCCTCCGAGCAAAACAGCTTATTTTGTTCTAACATATCCGCGAAATGCCCAAAACGGTCTCCATGTGTCTTTTCAATATCTTTAATCATATGAAACGAGCCTGCCACCTGCTCGAAGCCCTCTTCTTTTGCTATCTGCTCAAATTCTTCATAGACATTATCATGTTCTTCATATTCGTTGTGCTGCGCCGTCCGAAGCAGCTTGTCTACATCCTCGTATACCTCAACCGGAAAGCTTCCGGTAATTTCCAGGTTTTCTCCGTTCAGCTCTTTTAAATGATTGTAAAAAATCTCTGCATGCGCCCGTTCCTGTTCTGCCGTAAATAAAAAGATTTTTTCCAGTACCTCATAGCCTGCTTTTTTTGCCTTTTCTGCCGCAAAGGTATAGCGGTTCCTAGCCTGGCTCTCCCCTGCAAACGCTTTCATTAAGTTGTCCTTTGTTTTGCTTGTTTTAAAATCTACTGCCATCATTTCCTCCATTTCTTTCTGCCGCCTCGTTCTATCGTTACACTATGATTGCCGTATTTTTTCTTTTTGCCAAGGGCTGTGGCGGCAGCAAGGTGTTACGCCCTTACCTGGAGTATGCCCAAATGCTGTTAATTTGATTCTCTATTCTTTCGTAACTCCATCGTTCTTTGCTTCTGGCAACGCAGTTGGGATCGTTTACGATAAAGCCCTCTTCGTCATAACCGATGATTACAATAAAATGCCCGGACGAGGTAAAATCTCCACTCCTCATCGCGCAGATAATCACACGTCCCATGTCCAACTGTCCCTTCATAGAAGATTCTGCCAGATTGATCTTGGATACCTGAACGCCATACTGAAAGGGAACATCCTCCATCAAAGCCCAGGCGGTACCTGCCCCCTCTACATAATAACCATGTTCCATCGCATAATCCGCAATCCGATCCGGCGTAATATCCGCATCTTTTGTCAGGTAGTATAAAACCATCGCCAGACTTGTCGGTCCACACCCTGCCAAGCCAATATTGCTGTTGCCATACGGCGCATACCCCCAACGGGGATCCCATTGAAGCAGCAGCGGGAAATCCTCCTCTCGTTCCGTCTCTGTCAGTCCACCGGTTACTGTTCCGTCTGCATTCAAATAGCCTTCTACAAAATCTGCCATTTCCGGATTATTTGCCAACGCTCCTAACATCTCTTCCGGATAGCGGTCGCTGTTTTTTAAAATCTCCGTTATTCTGGAATCCTCCTCAGATAAGCTCTCTAATTTTTGTAAAATTTCCACATAAGAACGTTTCATCGGCTTATCTACGGCAACGGACGCAATACTGCTTACATAATCTCCCTCTAACATACCAACCGGACTGGTGGAAGCTGCTTTTGCATCGGTGCCAGCCTTGTGAGAAGAACCGTCCTCCTCTCCTGCCCTGCTGCCGTCGCTCTCCTCCTGACCGATTTGATGCAGGTTTTCCAAACGTTTTATCTCCCCCTGCATCTCTTCCAATCTTCCCTTCATTTCCAGCAGACCATATGCCAGTAAAACCAAAATTACACACCTGCAAAGAAAAAAAACTCCGTTTACCCACATCCTCCGTTTGCGAATCTCTGCCCTTCGTTCCCTCACTCTAATCCCGTTCCTGCTGTTCTCCATTTTATTTCCTCCTATTTTGATGCGGCTACATTCGATATCCCTGCAGGAATAGATTTTTTGTGTGTAAAGTACCACACAAAAAATCTATTCGGATATCTTCATTCCGCTGCGGGGTATTTTTTTGATGCGGCTACATTCCATGTCCCCATATGAATGAATTTTCTGCGGCGTCTTAGTTTATTTTTATCATGTATCTCACTATTACGGCTTCTTTTTTCTCGCCTAGTTCCCAATTCCTGTCATCGTTGTGAATGCTGCGGCTTTCTATTTTATAACCGTCCATTATGGCGTACATGTTGGTATCCTGCAGGCGGAGGAAAGCGTAGCAATCTCCGTTTCCAAAATCCATATACAGACTATCCTCTACTGGCTGTACGCCGGCTAATTCTATAAACCTTTGCAGCCGTTCTCCTAGTCGGAACAATAGCGTGTCCGTGATTTCTTTGTAACAGATTAGCTCTGCCTCCCATACCTCGCCGGTTACTGCGTTCATCCGCAAATATACGCTCATTTCTTCACTGGAAAAACGGATATTCCAAAAACTATAGTATGGCGCTAACGGTTCGATTTTTTCAGTTCTATTACTTCTGACACTTAAAAAGGCGCTAAAAGAATGCAGTGCCATCTTCGTGCTGGTATTAGCTTCTCCGGTTTTCTCTGATTTTACGCTTTGATTGTCAGTAATATTCGGCGCTGAAGTAATGGCTGTCTGTCCCTGGATCTCTTCCCCATCCCCGGATGTTTCTGTATTTGTTATTTCTGTCAGATCGGTTAGAAGATCCTCCGCTACTTCCATTTCCTGCAGCCATGTCTTTCCTTTTTCTATCGCTTCCTCCATGGAAATCTGACCGATTACCGGCTCATGCAAAGTTTCATAAGACCAGCTATTCCAAGCATATTCCACCGCTTCCATTTCCCAAAGTTCTATCGTCTGCCGGAGTCCCTTTTGTTCTTCCTGTTCTGCTTCCTTTAGTCCCTCGCCTTCTATTTCTATCAGATGACTGGTTTTCCGTTCGGTCTCCCATGCGCGGATCGGAGATTGTACAATGGCGTTTCCTTTCTCTGAAAGCAACGCCCGCTCTCTTGCAGCCAAAATCATATTCATCCCTGCCATACTGCAGCATACAAAGACCAACGCCAAAGCAAGAGCAAACACCGTATATTTAAACGATTGCTTCATCCTTCTTTCTCCTCCTCTCTCTGGTCGTCTGTCTTCTGCCCGGATGCCGTACGATGGAAAAGCAGAGAAACCGTAGTTCCATGCAAACCGTCGCTTTCTATGTTCAATTCCGCTCCATGCAGCTCTGCAATCTTTGCAACCAGAGCCATCCCCAGTCCGGCTCCGTGCTGTTTTCTGGCTCTGGATTTATCTACCATATAAAACGCCTCTGTAATCCGTCCTAATTCTCCTGGCGGAATCCCCTTTCCGTTATCCCGCAAAAGAAGTTCATATTCTGCCGTCCCTGCCAGGTTCCTTCCGGTCAGCCAAATATCTTTGCTATCTGCCTTCGCTGCATTGTCCACTAAATTTAACAGCATCGTTTTAAATAAATCATAATCTACGGCAATCGTACCTTCTTCTAATTCCATATGAAAGCTTACTCCATACTTTTTACACAAAGGTTCCATCCCCTGTTGCAAATCTTCTAATGTCTCCTGCAAAGCCGGCTGTTTTAAAGCGATATCCTGCAATAAAAAATCCTGTTTATTTAAAACAAACAAGTCCATTAGCTTTTGAGAAAGAGCCTCTAGTCTCATGCCTTCCTTCCAGATATATTCCGCCGCGCTTTTTACCTGCTCTCTCGGCAGCTCCTTCTGATATATCATATCCGCATAACCAATCACCGAGGTCAGAGGAGTTTTTAATTCATGAGCAAAATTAGCGGTAAAATCCTCCTTCTGTCTTGCTGTATCGGACAGCTCCGCCATTTTTTCCTCTATCCGCGCCGCCATTTGGTTAAAGTCTGCCGCCATCTCTCCAATCTCATCCCGTCCGGATACCTGGATACGCTCGGAATAACGTCCTTCTGCTATCCGTCTGGCTGCCTTGCCCACTCGTTTAATCGTTCTGGTTAAATAGCTGGTCAGCAAAAAAATCACCGGAACCCCAATTCCTAATATCAAAAGATAAATTCTCTGGAAATAGGCAATCATTTCTCTTTGGGACTCTACTACAGAACTGATATCGGTTTCCGTCAGTAAATAAACCGCAGTCCCGTCATATGCCAGCGTCTCTTCTTCTCTGGCTGTTTTGGAGATAGTATCCCATGGAACCGAATCCCCTACAAAAATATAGCTGCCTGTTTTATATTGCGTTATCTGAAAACTGATTCTTCCCCATTCCAGCCCTTCTAATACCGCCTGCTCTGGCGGCACCATCATATTGGAAAACAAACATTCTTTCTCTTCCCCATAAAAAGCCACCGGAACGGTAAAGCTCTTGGCATACCGCTCCAATCCCTTCCCGCCTTCCGTCAGTAACGTCGGCTCCAGATAGAGAATGGATTGTAAAATATATTTATTGTGCTGGAATTCCTGGACAGCCATCTTTTTTTCCTGCCCAATCGCATTTTGATATGCAAAATTGATCAGCAAATAGCCTGCCGCCTGAAAGGTAATCCCAAATAGAATGACAAAACAAAGAAAAATTTTAAATGAGAGTTTCACCGGATTATCCTTCCTCCTCCAGCCGATATCCTATCCGAAATACGGTTTTAATACATTTTTCCCAGCCCAGCTTTTTCCGCAGGCGCTGGATATGGGAATCCAACGTACGGGTATCTCCCATAAACACCTCGCCCCAAACCTTTTCATACAATCGATCCCGATAGAGCGCCACATTTTTATTTTGTATCAATTCTACCAGCAAATCAAATTCCTTGACCGTCAAATCCACCGGTTGCCCGTTTTTTAACACTACTCTGGAAAACAAGTCGATTTCCACATTGGCAAACGTCAGCTTCCGGATTCCTTTCCCGTATCTTCTCAAAACAGCCTCTACCCGTGCCACCAGCTCCCCGACCTGAAACGGTTTGACAATATAATCATCCGCTCCCAGCCGCAGCCCTTTGATCCGATCGTTAACAGACCCTTTTGCCGTCAAAAAAATCACCGGAATTCCCATAGGTTTCATATATTCTAGCAGCTCATAGCCATCAATTTCCGGCAGCATAATATCCAGCAAGACGAGATCAAACGTCTCCCGTTCGATCTCGTCCGCCCCTTCCTTTCCGTCATAGGCGCAGGTACAGCGATACCCCTCTGCTTCCAAATTGATTTTCATTAAATTGGAAATGGCTTCCTCGTCCTCTACGATTAAAATTTTTTGCATCCTTTCTGCTCCTCCCCGTTTATCTCCTGCAAAGCATATGTCTCTTTGCAGGATTTAGTATAACACGAACATGTTACGAACTTGTATCAAAACTTCCTACAAAATCATAACATAGGAAACGCAGAAAGAATAATGAATTTTCTGATATTTTTCTGAAGATTTTCTGATGTTTCTAAGAATTTAATACTACTTCATACAGACAATAGATACTCCCGGCATACTATCCCGATCGTTTTATTTCTCCGTGGAAAATCCTGTAAGCGCCAGCAGCGCTCCCAGAAAAATCCCCATATCTCCCAGGTTAAATACTACCTGCGGGAGCTGACGGAAGCTAAAATAATCCACCACATAACCCTTCCGATAACGATCTGTCTGATTGGAGAGTCCGCCTCCTGCCAGCAGCGCCAGACCCACCCGGCACAGTCTCGTGCGTGCCAGGACTCCTAATACCAGCAAAAGACCGAACGACAACGAGGAAAGTACTTTTACCAACCGCTCTTTTCCACTGAAAAAGCTTAAAAAAACACCACGGTTATGATAACGCGTCACCTGGATCTCTCCTCCTAACAGCTCCTTATTCGGATCTGCCTGTCGCTCTATGTTATGCTTGCAGACTTGATCGGCAGCAAAGAGGCAAGCCGATAACAGAAACGAAATCATCGGTTTCCTCCTTCCTCCCGCAGCTTCATCAACTGCTCGATCATCACCCAGTCCGACGGCTCATCCAGCTCATAAAAAGTTTCTTCCGGCATCTCGCAAATACGAATATTTCCAGAGAGGCGGTTTCCAGTTTTTAACAGCCGTTCTCTGGACGTGATATAAAAGGCTCCGTTTTCTACAAAATACCCTGCAAATTCCTGGCGGCGCGGTCGGTGAAAGATATCATAATTCTCTGCTTTGGCATAACCATCTTCTGTTACCGCCCAGCAAAAACGCTTCTGGCTGACCGCCGACAGAACGCTGTCCGTCTCCGGTTCTTCGTAAACAACCATTCCCCGTTCTAAATCCTCTGCCCGAAGCAAGGGAGAAGTCGCCTGGATCAGTACAATCGTTTCAAACTCATATTGACGGGCAAATTCTAACATGACGCTTTCGGTAGAAGCCGTATCGGTCGCTGTCTCTTCACTTCGTCCAATCACACAGACCTTTTCCAGTCCAAATTCCCTCACTGTCTGCGCTATCTGCTCAGAATCTGTCGTAATATATACCTGGTCAATCCGGCTGCACGCAGCAGCAGCCTTCGCCGTCCAGTATACCAGAGGATATCCCCCCAGCTTCTGGATATTTTTAAAAGGAATCGACTTACTGCCGCCCCTTACCGGAATCAGCGCTACCGTTTTCTTTCTATTCATAGTAAAATCCTCCTTTTTTTCTATTCTGCTACAAGAAAAAGCTTCTGTCAATACAGAAAAATCTGCTTGACGAACCTGTAATTTCTGTTACAATAAAACTAATTATGATCTTAGAAAAGGAGGTTCTTAACGATGATTTATCTTTCCCAATTTACCTTCCCTTCTCCGGTTACAGAAGAACGCTTTCTTCATGAAATCAAAGAAACTTGTTTTTCTACGGTTTATCCTTTCCAGATTTTAACAGAACATGCTATTCATACCTTAAATTTCGACGAATCTATTACGATTTTATATGGTGGAAATGGTTCCGGTAAAACTACCGCGCTCAATGTTATCGCAGAAAAGCTAAACCTCAAGCGAGATACGCTCTATAACCGGACGAATTTTTTCGAGGATTTCGTCCATTTTTGCGATATGGTTTTGGAACGGGAGCTGCCGGAAAAAAGCCGTATTATCACCAGTGACGACGTATTTGATTTTATGCTGAACCTACGCAGTTTAAACGAAGGCATCGACCGAAAACGAAGCGAATTGTTTAAAGATTATTATGAGACCAAACGTTCCAGCTTTACCCTGCACTCTATAGAAGACTATGAACAGCTTGTCAAAGTCAATGACGCGCGAAGAAAAACCAAATCCCAATACGTCCGGACACAGCTTTCGGAAAATGTACGCGAACACTCCAACGGCGAAAGCGCTTATCTCTATTTTACGGAAAAAATCCAGGAAAACGGTCTGTTCCTGTTAGACGAGCCGGAAAACAGTCTGTCCCCAAAACGACAGCAAGAGCTAACCGGCTTTTTAGAAGAGTCCGCCCGTTTTTTCGGCTGCCAGTTTATTATCGCTACTCATTCCCCATTTCTGCTGGCGATAAAGCATGCCAAAATCTACAACCTTGATGAAACGCCAATGCGTCCCAGTACATGGACCGAACTGCCGAATGTCCGGGCGTATTATGAATTTTTCAAACAACATGAAAAGGAATTTACTTCTATCTGACCTATACATACTCCTTTAAAGCAGTCGTATAAGCCGTCTGCTCTACCTCTGGAATCTGTAATGCCTTCATCGCCTGTTCTGCAGACCAACCCATACTCTTCATCAAATTTCGGATAGAAACTAAAATTCCTTTTTCTATTCCTTTTTCTATTCCTTTTTCTATTCCTTTTTCTATTCCTTTTTCTATTCCTT
>CAJUFW010000092.1:0-4368 GCA_910585655.1 uncultured Lachnospiraceae bacterium | reverse complement strand
TTTCCATTCCTTCTGCCATTCCCTTTTCCATTCCTTCTTTCCATCCTTTTTTCAGACTTCTTTCTATAAGCCCTTTACTTAAATTACACATAGTCTGCACCTCTCCTTCTAATGTTTTGGTCATTTTAATATCAAAATCTTCCTGCAAAATCTTTTTCTTTTCTTCTGGCGCTTTTTCACCGGAAAGCAACACATCCAGTAACTTCAAGATTCCTCCATAATTCTCTTTTCCGGAATTTCCCAGGCAAATCATTACTACCGTAAGCAGATCATAATACTCCTTTTCCTCTGTCACCATCCCTACTAGATTTTCTTCCTTCATCACGTACCTTGTGATCGTATTTTCCCGGTATTGCGGAGGATTGGCACAAATCCAGATCGAATAAACTTTTTTTAGCTTCTCATAATGAGTATCGGTAAACTCCACCCCATATTGGGAAGAAAGCATCCTCCCACAATAATAGATGCCCCGTTTCAGAATCGGATATCCTGGATAAAAGTCATTTTGTGCCTCTATGTTAATAATCAACCGTATCCGTTTTTTGGAATGTGGGACAACTGCATAAAAGCGAATATCGTAAAAAATAGTCCCTTCTGTTATGGTACTATCCTCTGTGGGCGCGCCTTTTATTTGTTCGCCATTATCTTCTTCATCTGGATGGACGGCAATTTCCGTTATCTGTGGTTCTCCCTCAATAAATCTCTCTGCAATTTCGTTTACCTCAAAATCTTTGTATTCTTCTACACAGCTTTTCATAATCCAGGACAAAATAATTTTATTAGCTAATAAGCGTTTACACGCGGCATCATAAGCAGCATTCTCCTTTGCTGCTCGTAGATATTTTGCCAGAATTGTTTCTACTTCCATCATACTCCCCCTTTACTCCACCTCTATTTTCTTATTTTATTTTACCATATACCTTGTCAGAAATCCAGCCTTTCTTTTTTGTTTATTTTAACTCTCCCTGCCAAAACATTACCACAGATACCAGCAATCCTATCACCAAATACCCCAGACATAACAAAAACGCCTCTTGTATTGCCCTTGTTTCCAGCGCCATCCAAAAATGCAGTTTTAGCATTCGGGCGGCAGGATAAAAATGCTCCATCAGCTCCGGCAGGAAGCCCTCTCCCTCCCTACCTAACATATTCTGAATCAGAAAGGTCAGCCCAGAGGAAACGGTCATACTGACAAAAACATCCCGAAACAGAAAAGAGAACAAAAGAGGTGGTGTCAACAAAGCTATCCCAAACAGACTATGAAACAGCATCCGGGGAAATAAAAATTCTATTCCTAACCCTAACATCTGTCCCCATACCTGATACTTTGTAAAAATAATTGCCATCGCCACAGCCTGAATCAGCAGCCCCCATATATAATAGAAAAATGCTCTGGACAGCAGCAGACACATCCTCCTTTGCCCTTTGTAAATACCTCCGTTCCAACATCGTTCCTGAAAGCTGCTTCCAAAGCCTCCTACTGCCAGCATGACCCCTGACCACATCAGGGGCAACGGATTTTGCCATAGAAGGAGTAAAATCTCCTGACCACCGACATGTGCCATTCGCTTGCTGTCTAACATCCAAAAGGAAAGCAGCAGCAAAGCCACTGTAATCCCCCATTGAATTTTACTATGTACCATCCGATACCATTCTGCACGTATCAGCCTCACGCTCTCATCCCCCTTTTCTCCTGACTTTTATCCCAAGACCTTATTACTTGCTTACAAGTCTGCGGAAGTATTCCTCCAAATCTGTATCTCCAGCCTTTTCCCGCAGCTTCGTGGCACTGATTTCCTCCACAACTTTTCCGATATCCAGAAAAATATAATCCGTGGCGATTGCAGATAGTCTGGCAAGCAGATGACTCGATAAAAAGATCGTGATATTCCGCTCTTCATTGAGACGTTTCAGAATAGCTGTCACCTCATCCATATTGTGAACATCCATTCCGTTTAGCGGCTCGTCAAGAACCAACAGCTCCGGCCATCCCAGTAGGGCAAAAGCAATGCCGTAACGCTGCTTCATCCCGGTCGAAAAATTCCGTAGCGCTTTCCGTCCGGTATCCTGTAAATCTACCAATTCCAATAATTCCTGAACATGTGCCTTATCTGCCCCCTTAATTAGCTTTGCCTGTGCCGTCAGGTTTTCCCGCACGGACATGTCCGGATAATAGACAGGCTGCTCGATCAAAAAACCTGCCCGACTCCGGTTTCTTTCTAATTCTGCCTGGCTCTGGCTGCCAAACAGAGAAACCATACCAGAAGTTGGACGCGCCAGTCCGGCTACCAGACGCATAAAAGTCGTCTTTCCGGCTCCGTTATTGCCAACAAACCCGTAAATATGCCCTTTTTTTAACTGGATAGATACCTGATTTAGCACTGTTACTCCACGGTATACCTTCGTCAGTTCCTTTGCTTCCAATACGATTTTTTCCTGTTCTGCCATATGAATACCTCCTAATTTATCTTTTTACCACTTTGCTTTCTATACATTTTGGCATAAATCCCATTCCGTTCCATTAGTATCTTATGGTTTCCTGCCTCTGCTATCCCCCCTTGCTCCATCACATAAATCCTGGCAGCATCCTGGATATTGGATAAACGATGAGAAATAAATACGGTAAGACGGTCGTTCGCCAGTTCCCACATTTTCTGAAATATCTCACGCTCCGCCAACGGATCGAGCGCACTCGACGGCTCATCTAAAATCAACAAGCTATCCCTTCTTACATAGATCCTAGCCAATGCCAACCTTTGCAGCTCTCCACCGGACAGAAATACTCCTTCATTGCCAAATTCCCGCGTCATGATGGAATGTAAGCCCTCCGGCAAGGAATGGATTTTTTCATACAGACCGCAAAATTTCAGGGCTTCCTCTGCCATGTTCAGATCCTCTTCCCCTTTTAACGGTCTCATCCAGATATTTTCTGCTACGGATACTGCATAGACCTGGTAATCCTGAAATACAATTCCTACCTGCCTTCTCCAATCCTCCAGCCGATAATCCGCAGCTGCCCTTCCATTTAAGCGGATTTCTCCCCCTGTCGGCTCATACAAACCAGCCAACAATTTCATCAGAGTCGTTTTTCCTGCCCCGTTTTGCCCAACTACCGCTACCGGTTCCCCACGCCGCAGCGTAAAACTAATTTCATGCAATACCTCTGCTACTGTCCCAGGATAGCAAAAGGATATCTGGTCAACTACGACCTCATCCAGCTTTCCCAGAGGCTCCCTTCCCTGCTGGTAGACCTGCGGCTGGTACTCTAAAAACTCCCGGAAATGTTCGATATAAATGCTATGCTCATAAAGCTGCGGGATGGTTTTCAATATCACAAGGATTTGAGAGGAAAGCTGCCCTACGCTTGTATTAAGCACAACAAAATCTCCGATACGCAGACTTCCTCGGATCGTTTGAAATGCCAGATACAGCAACGTCATTGTCGTATTGATAATTCCTCCGCTTCCTTGCAGCCCATAAATACCTGCCAGCTTTTTTCCATATACCTCTGTTAACTGTTTTAATTTCTCTACCGCCGAGGAAAACTTTTCTTCTAATACCTGGGTAAATTCCTGATAAAGCCTCATTTCCTTCGCATAGTTCTGCAAATAATAGACCCGCTTGGTATATTCCGCCCGGCGCTGGTAAGGCATCCGCTCTTCCATATAGCGGTGCTGTATTCGTACCAGTCGTAGGTTCATACCGAAGGTGACAGCCACCTGAAACGCTACGAAAACCAGAAGGAAGGGTTTTATCCCTACCAGCAGAGCCAAAAGGCTCCCTACTCCAAATAACGCAGACAGAAACGAGCTAAAGGTATTTAAGACTGCCAATGCTCTGCTGTCTGCCTGCTGCATCGCCATCGAAAAACGGTTATAAAACGTTGCATCCTCATAACAGGCAAGCTCTACCTGTGCTGCCTTTTGGAACAGTTCCATCTGCATCCGCTGGTAAATCACCTGGGTATTTTTCTGAAGAATCACCTGGTTGACATACTGCTCCACCCAAACTACTGCCAACTGGTATAACGCTACCCCCACGATCATACAGACAATCCGGCTTACTTGTGCCTTTCCCCATGCCTGTTCCGTAGAAAGGGTGTTGATGATATAACGCGACAGCAGCAGGGTGACGATATTAGAAACACTGCTAAATAAAGCAAAGCCCAGCACGATAGCGATATGACCTTTGCAAAAACGGTGGATGGCACGTAGCATGTAGAAGTTGTTGATAAGAATATGGAGGTTGTTTTCTTTCTTTTTTTCTTTCATGGTTTTTTCGTTCATTTTAACTCTGCCCGCTGAAATAATCCAGCAGAAAGAAGTCCTGATATAACAAAAATAATAGCTGTAACAACTCCCACTTGTA
>CAJUFW010000091.1 GCA_910585655.1 uncultured Lachnospiraceae bacterium | reverse complement strand
ATAAACAGAGCGATTATAGCATGGAATAATAATTAAGCTTCACGGATTAAGGTTTTATTATTTGCTGCTCTTAAAAAAGCCAAAGGATGCACTACGGATGGAGGAAGTACGGGGGTATGTCCTTCTTTACGTATTGGCAGTTCTTTTGATTACCGTAAACATTACAACTCATTTGGGAGAACTGGGGAAAAATTTCCACCATGTCGCTTTTTCCGTTTCTTCGATTATGACGACAACCGGTTATGGTACGGTGGATTTTAACCTGTGGCCGCAGTTTTCCAGGGTGTTAATGGTAGCGCTGATGTTTGTCGGTGCCTGCGCAGGCAGTACCGGCGGCGGAATGAAAGTATCCCGCTTTATCATGTACGGAAAGGCGGTAAAAAAGGAGCTTGCTTTTTTGCTGCATCCAAGAAGTGTGAAGGTCGTACGGGTAGACGACAAGGCGTTAGAGCATGAAACGGTACGGACGACAAATGCGTTTTTGATCGCCTATGTGCTGGTATTTCTGGCTTCTCTGCTGGTGTTGTCGTTGGATGGTTTTGATTTGGAGACAAGCTTTACCGCAGTAGCCGCTACGATCAACAACATTGGTCCCGGATTAGGGGAAGTCGGCGCCTCTGGTAACTTTTCTGCCTTTTCCCCACTGAGCAAGTTTGTGATGATGTTTGATATGCTGGCAGGAAGACTGGAGCTGTTTCCGATGCTGCTGCTGTTTTATCCTGCTACCTGGAGAAAGCATTAGTGTAACATAAATTTTGGAGGGAGTATCTGTATGCCAGAACTGAACCGTGCCTTGATTAAAAATCTTGCCACTGATGAAACCACTTACAGCCGCGGGCTGCGCTATTATACCGGAAAGGCTATTAAAAACATTTCCAAGTCCAGCCGCAGAGAGCATTACCATGCCGCTATCCTTGGAAAAAGCGAATATATGGTAGATGTGGACGTCAGCAATCCTGACGCTATTTCTTATACCTGTAATTGCCCGGCGAGCCATAAATATGCCGGAGCCTGTAAACATGTAGTAGCAGTGTTATTATTTGTGGTGGATTATCAGGGAAAAACCAATCCGGTAGGCAACCAGACGCCGGAAAAAAAGAAAATCAACCAGATTTTAGATTATTTTGATAAGCTGGACTATTATCCGGGGCAAGGGGCGCTTTATCATATCGAATTATGCGTCGAGATTCCTGTAATTTTGCGGGACGACGGTTCAGCCAAAGCAGAAGTAAGCTTTTTGGTAGGCAACAGCCGCATGTATAAAATGCAGAACATCCGGCGTTTTCTGGTGGATTATTCGGAAAAAAGACCGATTCAGTTAGGCAAGGAATTCAGCTTCCAGCCAGGAGAAAGCCGTTTTGACGCAGCTTCTATGCAGATTTTAGATTATTTGCTGGAAATTCAGGAGCTGCAGGAAGAGTCCGGAAAAGCGAATACGACTACGACGTTTAACAAATCGATCCTCTATGCAGGAAAAAATATGCTCTTAAAGCTCTTTCGTATGGGAAAAAAAGAAATCCAGCTTTCGCTGTATGAAAAAGATCTGGGGAAAGTCGATTTCTTTGATACGAAGCCGGAGTTAAACTTTTTTCTTAACGTCTCCGAAGAAGAGGACGCCATTCTCTTAGATCGAGACGAAGATCGGCTATTTCCTTTAGATGAAAGCGGAAGCTTGTTTTATTATCAAAACGCCGTCTATCATCCGGACGAAGCGTTTACCAGGCATTTCCTTCCGTTTTACAGCAGCTTTACAATAGGCGGGAAGCCACTTTCTTTTGCAGGAGAGGCAAAAAAACGCTTTCTTTCTAATATATTGCCGCGGATCCATGAAACCTTTAACTTAACCATACCGGAGTCGCTCCAGGAATTTTATATTACGGAGGAAGCGGTTTTTCAGCTTTATTTAGGGCGAGCCGGCAACGAAATCCGGCTAGAAGTCGTCGTCTGTTATGGGGAACATCATTTTAATCCGTTTGGAAAGCTGCCGTCCGGCAAAACCATCATTGTCCGCCAGGCTATGAAGGAGGCTGCAGTCATTGAAGAATTAGAAAGTCTTGGGTTTCTTCGGGAAAAGCAGTTTTATTATATGAAAGACGAAGAGCGGATTTACAGCTTTCTTACAGAAGAGGTCAAAGAGCTTGCC
The DNA here is from genome assembly GCA_910585655.1 of uncultured Lachnospiraceae bacterium. Classification (GTDB taxonomy): domain Bacteria; phylum Bacillota; class Clostridia; order Lachnospirales; family Lachnospiraceae; genus MGBC131033. Next base: position 11,074 of record CAJUFW010000091.1, on the reverse strand, counting down.
GAACGCTACGAGCTTTATTATTCTGAAGAATTTAAGTCTATCCGTATCCAGCCGCCAAAGCTGCTGCGGACAGCCGTACGGATTATCAACGACAATAACCTGTTGGAAGTTGACTTTGAATTTGAAGATATCCCAAAGGAAGAACTACAGGCGCTGCTTCGTTCTTTGCAGCTAAAGAAACGGTATTTCCGTCTGAAAAACGGCAGCTTTTTGGATTTAGAAGGAGAAGAATTAGAAAAATTTTCGGTTCTTTTAGAAAAGCTGGATGGAACGAATACCATAGACGAAGAAGGGTTGCTGCATACTTCCGTGGATTATGCCTTTTTCTTAAATCATGCCCTGGAAGATACGTATTATCAATCCGAAATGGAAGAATCGTTCCGTTCGCTGATGGAGGAAATCGAGCATCCGGGCGGCGCTTCGGAAGGAGAGGACTTTGTTCTTCCGGACGGGATTCAGGCAGAACTTCGCAACTACCAGAAAATCGGTTGTCAATGGCTTAGTTCTCTGGCAAAACATCGTTTGGGTGGAATTTTAGCGGATGATATGGGTCTTGGTAAAACGTTACAGTCTATCGTCTATATGACTGCCGCATGGAAAGAAGATCCGACGGCTACCTGTCTGGTCATCTGCCCGTCGTCTCTGGTATTTAACTGGCAGGATGAAATCGAAAGCTTTTCTCCGGAACTTCGTTCTCTGATGATCGTCGGGACCCCGGCAGAACGCCATGCTCTCTGGGATAGCTGCGGCGCTTACCAGGTCGTACTGGTTTCTTATCCGATTATCCGGCGGGATGTGGAATATATGAAATCGCTTCCGTTCCATACGATCTTTTTGGACGAAGCGCAGTTTATCAAAAATCCAAACAGCCAGAACGCCCGCTCCGTAAAGCAGCTTTTAGCCAGACATCGGTTTGCCCTGACCGGAACGCCGATAGAAAATAATCTCTCGGAGCTGTGGTCGATTTTTGACTATGTGATGCCGGGCTACCTCCATTCTCATGCCCGTTTCGTCACGTTGTATGAAAAACCAATCATGCACCAGGAAGATGAGGACGCTTTGCAACAGCTTAATTTCCATATCAAACCGTTTATCCTGCGGCGAATGAAGCGGGATGTACTAAGCGAGCTGCCGGAGAAGATTGAAAAGAAGATGGTTTCCGATATGACGGAGGAGCAAAAGGAGCTGTATGTATCGTATCTTTCCGGGGTACGGCGGGATTTGGAGCATGAAATACAGACAAACGGCTTTGAAAAAAGCCGGATGATGATTTTGGCATCTTTGACCAGATTACGGCAAATCTGCTGCCATCCTTCTACCTTTGTAGAAAATTATGAGGGCGGAAGCGGCAAGATGAATCTGCTTTTAGAGCTGCTGCGTCATGCGATTGAAGGCGGGCATCGTATTCTTGTCTTTTCTCAGTTTACGTCCATGTTAGGGCTGATTGAAGAGGAGTTAAGAGAAGAGGGGATTGACTATTTTTATCTGGACGGTAGCACTCCGCTTGAAAAACGAAACTCCGACGTCAAGTTGTTTAACGACGGGCAGGGTAAAGTTTATCTGATCTCTTTAAAGGCGGGAGGCACCGGTCTAAACCTTACGGGAGCCGATATGGTCATTCATTATGACCCATGGTGGAATCCTGCCGTTGAGGAACAGGCTACCGACCGTGTTTACCGGATTGGTCAGAAGAACATCGTCAATGTGATGAAGCTGATTACAAAGGGAACCATCGAAGAAAAAATTTACAAGCTTCAGGAAAAGAAGCGTTCGCTTTCAGATTCGGTAATCCAGGCGGGCGAGCTGTTTTTAAACAAGCTGACCCGAGAAGAAGTAGAAGATTTGTTTCGGATGTAAGAGGTTTTTAGGATTGATGCTGATGCCGGTGTCGGTGCCTGTTTTTATGCTTTTTGGTATCCGTATCCTCTTTTTGGACAGGTGTTAAAAGCTCCTCTATTTCCCGCATCGTCATCCCTTTTACGTCCTCTATTGTCATATCCGGATAGACTTCCTGTAATTCCAAAAAAGTGCGGTATTTCCCGACGGAGAGCCCGGCGGCGTGTGCCGCTTCTGCCTCCTCTAAATTCCCCATAGAACAGCAGACGTTGTGATGAGGAGGAAGGGAAGATTCAATATCCGTCAGCATTTCCTCACATTTTTGTTCGTTTTTCCCGGATACGGAAATCGAAAGCAGTTCCTCCTGCTCCAGATAAGAAGTGATGCTTTGACTGTCAAGGAGCTTATGAAGCGCTTTTTTGTAATCCATAAATTGTACCTTTACCGTATGAAGCAGACGTTCTCCGTCTTCGTTATAGCTGTGGGCGGAAATGACCTTATCGAAACGGTTGACGTGAAGTTCGATGGAAGGGTTGATGTCGATGCTAATAAGGAAGCTTTGGGAAAAATACAGACGATAGCCGCCAAAACCGATCAGCAGAAAAAACAGGCAGGCAGCAGAGAGAGCGACCTGTATACGAAAACGCCTTTGTGCCTGACGGTGTTTCAGATGGACGGACAGATACTGTCTTGTCTGTTCCTTTAGCTCGGTCTCGGCGTGAATGCTGTCAAATGCCTGTTTGATCTGTTCTGTCATATCCGTCACCTCCCAATGCTTTCCGCAGCAGATTTTTAGACCGTGTGAGACAGGTATATACCGTATTTACGTTTTTCCCGAGGATTTTTCCGATTTCAGGCGCCGTATAGCCTTCATAAAAATGAAGGTAGACGACATCCTTATATTTTGCCGGCAGCGACTGCACAGCCGCCAGCACCTCATTCGGCTCGGGCATCTCGACAGAGGGTGGCTCTGCCAACTCCTCTATCGAGACAACATGCGTGCGGAAAAAGCTTTTGAGTAAATCTTTGCACGCATTAGCCGTTACGCGGATAAACCATGCTTTTTCGTGTTCTTCGCTTTCAAAGACAACAGAACTTAGGGCATATTTCAAAAACACCGTCTGAAATATGTCCTGTGTATCATGGTAATTTTTCAGATGCGCCATACAAAGCCGTCGAATCATATCGGAATATCGATCGATGGCTCTGTTTACCTCTTCTTCACTCCGCATAAGCTTCCTCGCTTTGGCTGTTATCTTCTATGACACCCGCCACGTCCCTGCCCCCTGCCTGCGCGTCTGTGATGCCCCTGACCTGGGCAGCTTTGGGCTGCAAAATGATCGCAGATACCGTCTCCGTCCTCGTCTACAAAGGAGCAGTCCGTCGTACAGTAATCGCATACTCCGTCCTGGTTGGCATCAACGTAGTTTCTACCCCTTGCAGAAGCGCTTATGCTTCCTAGAGAGCAGAGAAGAGAAACGGCAGCCATACCGGCAGCCAGTTTGGTAATGATGGTTTTTGTTTTCATAGTTTTCCTTCCTTTCTTTTTGGTTCTACCTATAATACGATTCTGTTTGGCAAAACCATTCAAGAAAAGAAAAAATTTTTTTCGATTACGATTCCCCTAAAAACTGGTCAGCCAAATGATCCCTGTAATTGTCCTCCAGCTCTGGAAATTGGTCGGTCAGAAGTTCTTTGACCAGGTTAAAGCGGTTGAGATCGTTTTCTTCCTCGCTGGCGTCCGGATCAAACGCTGCCGCCAGTCGTTCTTTGGTCGCATGCGCTGCCAGCCAGGAGAGGACTTCTTTGGTCTTGGTATCTTCTTTGGCGATTTCCTCCTTTAGTGACTGTGCCCGTTTGAACGAGGCAAAACCAATGCCAAGGAAAATCAAAAACAACCCGTAGCCGATTCCCATCTGAAACCAGCCGGAAAAAAGGGAGAGAATGCCGACGGTATGCAGGATCATAAAAAGCAGCCCGGCAACGCCAAAGCCTATAAACATATACGCAGCAGAACGGTTTTCCTGATATTTTTCCCTTGCATTGACATAGGTATGAACGTTCCTTGCCGCTTCTGCCTTTTCCTCTTCTAGTTGCTTTAAGCCGGCTAATTCTTTTTCCTTTTCTACCGTGAAAAAAGCTCTTGCCAGCCGAAGGGCTTCTTCCTTTTCCTCCTCCGGGACAGCAACCTCGACCTCTTCGTTTTGGATAGGAAGAACGGATACCTCGGAAATTCCTTCATATTTTAGAAATTCTGCCAATTTATCCGCCGCTTCCTGTTTATCAACAGATAAGAGACGCACTAGATTCTGTGCGGAAAGGGATTCTACCAGCAGCGCACCGCAGTCGGCACAGACCGTAATCCCCTTCCGGTATTCGTTTTTACAGTTCGGACACCATGGCATAGGAAAGCCTCCTCTTTCTTTTTTGCTTTTGATTATAACACAATCCGATATTCCTTGCAAACTGATTGCAAACTGTTCCAAAAACAGGTATACTAGAAAAGAGAAAGGGATGTGAAAGAAATGGATCAGGAATATTTCTTACAGGTCTGTAGACAGGTGACGATACAAGAACGGGAGCGGGCAGGGATCGGCACGTTAGCGGAAAAGACCGTTCATGCGGTTTTAAAGCGTTATCTGGAACCGGACGCCGCCTGTTATGAGAAAAAAATCGGCGGGTATTATGCGGATGTCTGCAACGAAACACAAATCATCGAAATTCAGACAGCCAATTTTGATAAGCTTCGGAAAAAGCTGGCTGTATTTTTAGCCTTAAAGCCAGTCAATATCGTCTATCCGATTCCGCATCGTAAAATACTGCGCTGGATTGACAAAGAGACGGGTGAAATCAGTAAGGGGCGCAAATCCCCCAAAGTCGGCACGCCCTATGAGGTGTTTCGGGAGCTTTATAAAATCCGCAGCTTTCTTTCCCATCCGAACCTCCGTCTGACTCTGGTACTGTTAGACATAGAAGAATACCGTTTTTTAAACGGCTGGAGTAAAGACCGAAAGCGGGGTTCCGTACGGGCGGAACGTTTGCCCCTTTCCTTAGCGGCAGAGTATCATATTGATACGAAAGAAGATTATGCCCTTTTGATACCGAAAGCGTTGCCGGAGCAGTTTACTTCTAAAGAATACCAAAAAGCAGCAGGCGTTTCTCTGGCAGTAGCGCAGAAAGCCCTCCTATTGCTTTACGAGGCGGATACTTTGAAGCGGGTAAGCAAACGCGGCAACGCCTGGGTGTATGAAAGGAACGGCGCACGCATATATTGAAACCAGGAATGTATCCGGAAAAAGGAGGTAGTTTCTATGATGCGGGCAGTAAAAAGAAAAAACGAAAGGGTTCAAACACCGGCAGAATGGGAGATGGAGATGGAGACGGAAGGAAAGAGAACACAAACGATAAAAGAAGCCGGAAGTGATTCCGACTTATTAGGACGGATTGTCGTGGCGGCAGGGATTTTTTTGCTGTTGTTTTTCACAGGGCGTTTGCTGCGCGAACCTTCCGAGGAAACCGTACGCGCCTGGATTTCTTCGGATTCGGCTTATGAAATGGCGGTAGAACATACTGCGACCTGGATAGAAGACCAATTTGAAAAAGAAAAGTAAGCAGGAGGTGACAGAGTGAAACAAATGCCGTTTCCAATTGGAATTTCGGACTTTAAGGAAATCGCTACCAACTATTATTATATAGACAAAACATTGTTGATTCGTGACTTTTTAGATACCATTCCCAAGGTATCGCTTTTTACAAGACCGAGGCGTTTTGGAAAAACGTTAAACATGGATATGCTGCGCGTGTTTTTTGAAAAAACAGAAGAAGACACTTCCTGTTATTTTAAAGATAAAAAAATTTGGGAGTGTGGTTTTTCGTATACCAAGCATCAAGGACGGTATCCGGTCATTTTTCTGACTTTTAAGGATGTAAAGATGGATAACTGGAAGGATACGATACAAAAACTGCAAAATTTATTTCAAATAGAGTTTTGCAGACATCCAGAGCTTGCAGATAGTACCTTCTGTACGGAATTTGAGCGGAACTATTACCAAAAGATCGTACGAGGGGAAGCAGATACGATAGAGCTGATGCAGGCGCTTTCTGTTTTTACTTCTATGCTTCATGCGCATCACAAAACAGCACCGATTTTGATTATAGATGAATATGATACGCCGATTCAGCAAGGATATTTATACGGCTATTACGAACAGGTCGTTTTGTTTATGCGGAACCTGTTTTCGGGTGGGTTAAAGGACAATCCTCATTTGGCTTATGGTTTTTTGACAGGAATTCTTCGGGTAGCCAAGGAAAGTATTTTTAGCGGAATGAACAACCTAAAAGAAAACTCCGTACTGGATCAGCGTTACAGGGAATATTTTGGATTTACCAAAGAGGAAATACAAGCCTTATTAACCACTTATGGGCAGATGGACAAGTATAACGAATTGTGCGCCTGGTACGATGGCTATGTGTTTGGCGGCAAAGAGATATTTAACCCGTGGTCTGTGATCAACTATATGGATACCGGCTGTATTCCAAAAGCTTTCTGGCAGTTTACAGGCAGCAATGATATCATCCGGGAGATCGTAGCGGAAGCAACCTCGGAGATCCAGGAGAATCTGCTTTCTCTTCTAAAAGGAGAAGCAATTGCCGTTTATGTAGATACCTCCGTGATTTATCCAGAGATCAAGTACACCCCGTCTTCTGTCTATAGCTTCCTTTTGATGGCAGGCTATTTAAAGTTACAAAATGCAGAAGCATATGATGACAATAACATGATTTATGAAGTAGCAATTCCCAATAAGGAAATCCGTTTGGTATATGAAAAAGAAATCCTTTCGGCTCTTTCCGGATCAATTTCCCAATCGACGGCAATTTCTATTCAGCAAGCGCTTGCCCGACAAAACATACCGGAATTTCAAAAACAGCTCAGTCAGTTTTTAAAACAAACCATCAGCACGTTTGATGCTGCAAGCGAAAGTTTTTATCATAGGTTGCTACTTGGAATTTATGCGGTTATGAATCATCAGTATGAGGTAACGTCTAATCGTGAAGCAGGAGACGGACGATATGATATTCAGTTATGTCCCTATCACCAGAGACTTCCAGGAATCCTATTAGAATTAAAGGTACTGCGCGAACGGGCTGTCTCTTCTGAAAACTTGTCGGAAAAGCTGCAAAAACTGGCAAAAGAAGCGCTTGCTCAGATTCAGGAGATGGACTATGAAAGTGAATTGCACAACCGCGGCATCACACAAGTTATGAAAATCGGAATTGCTTTTTATAAAAAACAGGTAGAATTGATTTCTGCCATTTGAGAGGAGAACATAATGGAATTACAGGTAACAAAGCAAAACGGAAAGCGGCGTCTGGCGCTGCCGGACGAGGTGTTATTAAGCGTGGAAAAGCCGGCTCGTTATATCGGCGGGGAGTTTCATTCGGTGATCAAGGACAGAGAACAGATCCGTATCCGTTTTGCGATGTGCTTTCCCGATGTTTACGAAATCGGGATGAGCCATTTGGGAATCCAGATTTTATATGAAATGTTTAACCGGCGGGAGGATACCTGGTGTGAGCGGGTCTATTCGCCTTGGGTGGATTTGGACAAGCAGATGAGAGAGCGGCAGATTCCTCTGTTTGCTTTAGAGTCTCAAGATCCGATCCGAGCGTTTGATTTTCTTGGTATTACCCTCCAATATGAAATGTGCTATACTAATATTTTACAGGTGTTGGATTTGGCAGGGATTCCTCTGCGGGCGGCAGATCGGGGAGAAGAGGATCCGATTGTCTTAGCCGGCGGTCCTTGTACGTATAATCCGGAGCCGATTGCGGACTTTTTTGACTTTTTTTATCTGGGTGAAGGGGAAACGGTGTATGACGAGATCTTAGATTTGTATTTGAAAAATAAAGAAGAGGGAGGAAGCCGAAAAGATTTTCTGGCGATGGTCGCGGTAGTGCCGGGAATGTATGTACCGTCCTTTTATGAAGCTGCTTATAGAGGCGACGGAACTCTGGCTTCTTTTACTCCGATTCACCCGGCTGCTGCCCCTGTCATTCGGAAGCAGGTAGAAATGAACCTGTCGGATACGTATTATCCGGAAAAGCCGTTGGTTCCTTATATGCGGGTAACGCAGGATCGGGTGGTGTTAGAAATCCAGCGAGGGTGTATCAGAGGCTGTCGGTTCTGTCAGGCAGGAATGGTCTACCGACCGATTCGGGAACGGGATGTGGAATGGTTAAAAGCAATGGCAAACAAGATGCTGACGGCGACCGGACAGGAGGAAATTACGTTAAGCTCGCTTAGTTCAAGTGATTATTCCAATCTAAAAGAGCTGGTTTATTACCTGATCGAGGAATTTGGCAGCAAGGGCGTCAATATTTCCCTGCCGTCTCTGCGGATCGACGCCTTTGCGCTGGATGTTATGAGCAAGGTACAGGACGTGAAAAAAAGCAGCCTTACCTTTGCGCCGGAAGGCGGTTCCCAGCGAATCCGGGATGTGATCAACAAAGGACTTTCCGAAGAAGAGATTCTGCACGGGGCATCGGAGGCTTTCCGGGGCGGCTGGAATAAAGTAAAGCTCTATTTTATGCTTGGGCTGCCGACGGAAACCGAAGAGGATATCGAAGGGATTGCCACCCTTTCCAACCAGATCGCCGCGGAGTATTATAAGCTGCCAAAGGAGGAACGGCATGGAAAGGTAAGCATTGTCGCCAGCACATCCTTTTTTGTACCAAAGCCGTTTACCCCGTTTCAGTGGGTACGGATGTGCCTGCCGGAAGAGTTTCGGGAAAAGCAGCGTTTCCTTTCCGGAAAAATGAAGGAACAGCGCAATGCTAAGAGCATCAAATACAACTGGCATGAAGCAGAGACGACGATGATTGAAGGGGTTCTGGCACGGGGGGACAGACGGCTTTCGGCAGTGATTGAACGGGCTTACCAATCCGGCTGTATGTATGATGCCTGGAGTGAATACTTTCATTATGACATCTGGCTAGAAGCCTTAGAAGCCGAAGGACTTTCCTTGGAATTTTACACCGCCAGAGAGCGGGAAAAGGACGAGCTGCTGCCATGGGATTTTATTGACGTCGGAGTACGAAGGGACTTTTTATGGCAGGAATACGAACGCTCCAAGGAAGGAATCGTTACGCCGAACTGCCGGGAAAAGTGTGCTGGCTGCGGCGCGCGGGTATTTGGAGGAGGTGTCTGCTATGAAGGTTAGAATGAGATTTTCCAAATCTGGAACGATGAAATTTATCGGGCATCTGGATGTGATGCGCTACTTTCAAAAAGCGTTCCGTCGGGCAGGACTGGATATGCTGTATTCCCAGGGCTACAGCCCGCATCCGTTGCTTTCCTTTGCCCAGCCGTTAGGAATAGGGCTGACGAGCGACGGGGAATATTTGGATTTGCAGTTGGCTTCTTCCGGCGCTTCTGCGGAAATGATCGCCCGTATCAACGAGGTAATGATGCCGGAGATGCAAATCGAAAGCTTTGTCCGGCTTCCGGACGAGAGTAAGACCTCTATGGCGTTGGTAGCGGCAGCGGATTATCGGATTGCAAGAAAAGACGGGTATGAAACAGAAAACATCGAAGGGCTTTCCGAACAGCTTGCTTCTTTTCTTTCTAGGCAGGAGATTCGCGTTGTCAAAAAGACCAAAAAAGGGGAGAGCGAATTGGATTTACGCCCCTTTCTCTATCAGGCAGCCGTAACGGCAGAGGACGGCGGAAGCTGGCAAGGGCAGACCTGGGTATCCCGTCCTAGCAGGGCAGAGGAATACGAAAACGGGCAAGTCTTATACCTACGTTTGGCGGCGGGGAGCGAGGTCAATATCAAACCGGAACTGGTGATGGAGACGTTCCTGCAGACGTTAGGGCAAAGCTACCAGCCGTTTGCCTGGCAGATCCATCGTCTGGAACTGTATGCCAGAAAAAAAGAAGAAGAATTTATAGCATTAGAACAACTGGGGGAGGAATTGTTATGAAACAGATAAAACAGAGGAAATTTTGGGCTGTTCTGCTCCTTGTAGGACTGCTGATAGGAGAGGGCGGAACCATTTTGGCACAAGCGGCAGATTCCGTTTCTTTCAAACAGGAGGAAACTCTGACAAAAGATACGTTAACCGAAGAAGATGGGCAAATCGAAGCCTTTGCCTGGTTTACAATGGAATCTATGAGTGAAGAGCAGGTAAAGGCAGACAACAAAAAATTTGACAAGCTGTTAAAGGGTATGACGAAATCCGATCGAAAGAAGCTGACCGATTTTTCTAATTATAAGAAAGCCTATGGTATCACAGAAAAACAGCTTGAGAAAATCACCAAGGCAGTAGAAAAGATGACGGCTTCCGCTAAGACCGATCAGGAACGGGTAGACGCCATATATACCTGGATTACCCAAAATATTTACTATGATTATGATATGTTAGGAAAAGAAGAAAAAGGAGAACACCAAAATCCCTATCGGGTCTATATCGACCGTAAGGGCGTCTGCAACGGTTATTCCAATTTTTTTGATTTGTGTGTGAAAATAGTAGGAATTCCCTGTCTGAAACTGGACGGATTTACGCTTCCTAGTAATCAGACGTGGGATACGGTAACGGCTTATAAAGATGGAAAGGGCGAAACGGAGCCAGGGTTCCATGCCTGGAACGTTATCTATACGGATGGAGAATGGCGTTATTACGATTCTACCTGGGGAACCTACAACGCGTACCGGGACGGAGAATATCAGGAGGGAACGACGAATACAAAATACTATGCCTTAGACGTCACAACAATGGGAAACGATCATATACCGCTTACGGTTTGGAGCCGATTGCCGAATGAGGGATTTTACTACAAAGGAACAAAATATACGTTTGAAAAAAGCGGTCATATGGAAAAGTTAAAGATTCAAAAGCTGCCGAGCGATACCAAAACGACATATACCGTTCCGGCGTCTGTAGCAGGATATCCGATAGCGGGCTTTGACTATTTTTCGGATATTCGGGAAACTAAAGAATGGAAGCGGATAGAAAAGCTTGTGTTTAAAGAGGGAATCACGGAAATTTTGGATCACTCCTGTAGGGAAATGCCTTCTTTAAAAAAGGTAGTGCTGCCAGAGAGTGTGGAGAAAATCGGGTATTCGGCTTTTTACCAGTGCAACGCTTTAAAAACGATTACTCTTCCGAAAAATCTGAAGGAAATAGGAGGCTTTGCGTTTGCTGCCTGCTCGAAATTAAAGACCCTGAAGTTCCCGAA
>CAJUFW010000090.1 GCA_910585655.1 uncultured Lachnospiraceae bacterium | reverse complement strand
AGGGAGTGATTTTAACCAAGCTGTCCCGCTTTTGGTTTGAACAGACAAAGGACATTGTTCCAAATCAGATGCGTTCGGTAGATAACCAGGAAATGCCGGAGTTTTTCAGACAGGAGCGGTTTGCCAGGCGCGCGATGCTTTGTCAGAAATTAAAGATGATTCCGGTGGAATGTATTGTCAGAGGATATTTGACGGGAAGCGCCTGGAACAGTTATCAGACAGAGGGAACCATTTGCGGGCAAAGCTTGGAAGAGCTAGGTATTCGACTGGAAAATCCGCTACAGGAGAGCGGAAGGCTGCCGGAGCCTCTTTATACGCCGTCTATCAAGGCGGGAGTCGGAGAGCATGACGTTTCTGTTTCCTACGAACAGAGTGAGGCGTTTTTAGAAGAATGTTTTCCTGGGCAGGGAACAGAATATGCAGGGAAGCTAAAGGAATATTCTCTTGCTTTGTATCGGCGTTGCGCGGAATATGCTCTGGCAAGAGGAATCATTGTTGCAGATACGAAGTTTGAATTTGGGTTAGATCAGGAAGGAAGAATTGTCCTGGGAGACGAACTATTGACACCGGATAGCTCGCGCTTTTGGTCACTTGCAGAATATGAACCAGGGCATAGTCAGCCGTCCTTTGACAAACAGCTTGCCAGGGATTGGCTAAAGGCAAATCCAGACAGTAACTGGACGCTGCCGCCGGAAGTGGTAGAACAGACAAAACAGAACTATTTGCGGGGATATGAAATGCTGACGGGAGAGCGTCTGGCAGTGTAAGGAGGTTTTGTCCACCATGAACCTATCCAATTCCATCGAGTTTTTATTAGACCATGGCAGCGATGTTCTGCGCTACCGTCTCCATAAAGAAATCCTTAGGGACTGTTCTCCGGCGGAGGAGGAAGCGATGCTGGCGCAGGTGTTACAGGCGCCGCAGTATCAGCTTTTACAGCGTTATGTCAAGTCAAACGGTTACATAGGTCTGGGGATGCACTCCTGGGACAAGTTTAAGGAAACGCCGCTAGAGGACGGAGAAGCGGCGGCACGTCTGCTTTCTAATTATGCGATTCCTAAGGAATGCTCGATTGTTCGGAATTTTGTGGCTGCCCTACGAGACGAAACAGTACTGGAGGGGGAATTTCTTTATTACAAGCCAGAGATAGACCGCTTCCGGAACCGTTTCCTGGGGCTGAGGAACGGAGGAGGGCTGATGGTACTGGTCTATACCTGTCAGGCATTGTTAGGCTATGGGAATGATCCGGAGGTACAGCCATTTGCCCAGACTTCTTACCAGGCTTTTGAACACCTGCTCCAAATTCAGGCATTAGAGGAGATCGCGCTTTATCAGCCGCAATCCAGGAAAAAATATAACTATCCTTATTTGGAGCAGGATGTCTATTTTCCTTGTCAATACCATTTGGAGACGCTGGCACATACTCATTCCTGGCGGACAGAAGAAGCAGTAGCCACGATAGTGCGGGCGATCAACCATCATGACCGGATTATGAAAGAGGAAAACAACCTGCATATCAAAATCGGCAGTAAATATTATGTGCCTCTGTGGGCTTATGTGAGACCGTTTCGAGCCTTTGACCCGCAGCATATCATTACGGGGGAGCAGTTCGAGGTCGCCCAGAGAAAAACGCTGACGCATTTGGCTATGATAGGTGGCGCCGGAATCGAGGTAGTTCGCAGGACGGCAGAGACCATAAAGGATGCCTTATCGAAAGATGGCGTGTTGCGGGTGGAATTTGCCAGTCCTTATCGAAAGCGGTATTTTAAAGAAAATATGAAGTATCCGGGACCATATAGCGAAATTGCCCTAGAGCCAAACCATAGTACAGATACGGCAATTTGGTGTGAACTGACCTTTTGGGCTGTACAATTCCTACATCTGTTAGGAGAGGATCGATAAAAAGATAACAAAAAATGAAAAGTAACAAGAAGCTGAAGGAGATGGCGAAGCTGATGGCATAGCCGCCTAACTAGAAGCTTCTTGTTTTTTTGTACCATAGGAAAGTTCTCTAGGCAGGTGGAGAATCCTACTTTGTGGAATTCTTTTTCTTCTGGAATTATAAAATTGCTCTAAACAATCGCGACGCTTTCTTGACAAAAGAATCATTGGTTTATAAAATATAGATATAATTATCGTATTAAAACAGAGATATTATAGTAGTATTAACGTATTTTTAAATCGGATGAAAAGAAAGGATGTGATAATATGACAAAGAAAAGGACTGTATTTTATAAAAATTTAATAATTGCGGTTTACCTGGTCGTTATCGTTTTACCGGGAATGCTCGCATGTGGAGGAAAGAAGGAGAACCCTTCAAAGGAACGGATAGCGAAAGAAGCAGAGGAACCGGAGAAAGCAGAAAAACCGGAAAAACCGATGCCGCCTTTAGAAAAAGCTATCCCCGGAGAGGAGCTGGAACCGGAATTATTTGAGCTGAAAACAGAATATGAGGCATATTCGCCGGAAACTACGCAGATTTATTGTATTCTGACCAGTCACGAGGAGCGGCAGATTTACTATGGCTGCCAGACAGGAATGGAGGTGCTGTTAGACGGAGAATGGTATACGCTTCCTTATGGAGAAAATGCTTTCTTCAACTGCGTGCTTCATGGCGCGAATATAGAAGGAGAATGGGTTTATGAAGAGGTTTCTTTGCTCAGGTTTGATTATGAGTTTCCGGAGGGAACCTACCGGGTGGTATTTCCCTGCTGCCTGGACGAGTATGAACCAAGTCAGGGGAAAACATTTGATCGTGTGCTGTACGCCGAGTTTCAGATCCAAAAGGATGCAGAGCGGTTGGTGTTTGACGATATCCGAACGCAGAGCTTAGAGCCGGAACAGGCGATAGCAGAGGGCTGCGTCGTATTAAAGGGTGGAAGCTATCAAGGAGAAGAACAGGTGGAGACCTTTTTGTGGAAAGCGATGATAAGGATTCCGTGTCAGATGAGACTGGTGGATTGTGACAAGGGGATCGTCAGGGAGCTTGCTTATCAGCCGCTTTATAGTGGTCTTAGCAATGCTTTTTTGCTTACCATCAGGGAGGGGGAAAAGATAGAGTCCAGATCGTATGCGTTTTTAGGAAGCAGAAGAACGGAGGGCAGGACAGAGATTATATTGAGCAGCTATCCCTGCCTGGAGGATGTCTGGGAGATGGGAATGGGGTTTTTCTATCCTTGGGATAGTGAGCCGATCCTGGTACAAAAAGAAGGAGAGGAGCCGGAGTGGTACAAGGAGTGGATAGAGACTTTGGAACAGATTGCCGTCCGTAGAATGGAGCATGTGCTACCAAGGATGATAGTATCAAACCAGGCAGGAACGAGATGGATGGAGCTGTCTTTTTGGGAGGAGTCGGATGAAACAATGTCAAGAATGAAACTGGATTTGTACGAAGCAGATGGAATGCACGTAAAAGGCGGGGACGAGAGCTATCGAACCTGGCAGAGAGATTATCCGGTTTATGTCTTTCCGGTAGGGGAAGAGGATTTCGGCGTTTTATTCCAACTGACGAACGGCAGCTATGGAGCCAGACGTTACAGCGGGGAAACTGGACGGGTGACAAAGCGTCTGTACGGAAAACGGGAGGAATTAGTGGAGGAATTGAGAGAATCTGGGAACTGACAGATTTGGATTAAGAAGCAATTTGGAAAGAGGCGGGAATGGAATGAGGAGAAAGGTAAACATTTTAATCGCGGTGGTAGTTTTCATAACGGCGGGGGTTATCGGTGTGTTGCAATATCAAAAGGAGACTGGCTGGAGGAGGCTTGGCAGGCAGGAAGAAACCTGGAATACACGAGAGAGTATGGATACCTCCAAGGCGCGTTTGCGGCGTTATGAGAAGCTGAAAAAGGACTATTTTCCGGAAGACAGACCAAGAGGAGTCGCTGTCTGGGAGGAAACGGTTCCTGCCTGTACGCTGGAGGAAATGTATAATAGTGATCTTTGTGCGGTAGTGACTGTGACGGCAGGGTATGAGGAAAACAAAAATTATCTGGAAGCAGAGGTTGAGAACTATTTATATGATCATACCGGACGCTATGCGGATCATCTGCTGATAAAGGAAGCGGTTCCCCGTGCCTGGGTTTTTTATGGGCGGATTCCGGCAAATCCGGGACAGCGGATGGTAGTGTTTTTGGATGTAGACGAGTATGGAATTTGTGTCGGCAAGTTGATTTGGAATTATTTTGTGACGGAGGACGGTTATGTTGTACCGATGACAGAGGATTACGACGATGGCAGAGAAGAGGATTATGACTATGTAGGGATGTGGGACTATGGCGGATATTCGTTAGAGGATTATCTGGCAGTTTTAGAAACTGGTTATAACCGTCAGGAAAGCAGAAGACGGAAAGAACAGGCGATATATGATTATTTAGGTCAGTCTTTGGAGCTTTCTGTGATACAGGAAATCAATGGACCACAGCTAGTCAGCTCCTGGGAAATCATATCCGAAGAAAAAAGGAAGGGAACAGAGCGTTACCGGCTGATTGCTCTGGCAGAGGAGGTTTGGATCCAGGAGATATTGCAGCAGGCAGTCGGGAGCGGGACATTGACGCTAAAACGAGAGGGAAATGACTATATGGTTCTTTCGGATACCATCGTCTGGGACAGCCTTTCGGAGGATATCAGCGGCTATCAAAAGGAGCAAATAGAACGCCTGGAAAAGCTGGCTTGGGAGAATTATGAGAGATGGAAGGAGCAGCAAAGAGAGCAGACACGTTATGAACGGATTTGCGGCATCAAGGAGGTAAAACCGGTCGGAATCTCTTCCTGGACAGAGCCGCGTCCGCTCAAACCGGCTGACCATGAAGGGATGATGGAGAGCGAGCAGGTAAAGCTGACGTTGGAGTATCCGGAGTATCCTTTGGGGACAGGAAGAATATACGGGTTCCTAGAAAATACGAGTGAGGCTATCATTTATTATGACAGCCCACAAGTAGAGATATGGAAGGATAATGCCTGGTATCGTGTTCCTTATCAGCGGGAAATCGGACAGCTCTTAGTACAGCCTGCGTTGCCGGCAAAGACAGAGATCGGATTTGGGGAAAACCTGCGGAACTGGGATTATGATTTTCCCCAAGGCAAATATCGGATTGTTTTATACTATGATAGAAAGGATGGTCGTCCTGCCTATGAGAAAACCTATGACCATATGGTTTGCGCGGAGTTTGAACTTCGCGCCGATGTAGCACTTCCGAAATTTGGCAGGATTAACGAGCAGAGCCGGAAGGAAAAGCAGGCAGTTAAGAGAAGCAGAACGCGAGAATAGAACGACAAAAGAAACCAGACACATTGCTATAAAGCGCAGGTGTCTGGTTTCTTTTGTATGATTAGGAAAGTTCTCTGAACTTCCCTATCATACTAAAAGCCCTCCGGGCGGGATGCGCACTTCGCGCCTAAGGAAAATGTCTGCTGACGCAACCGCGCTCCGGCGCGAGAATTCCACTTTGTGGAATTCTTTTTCAGTTAAATATCTAGCTTAGGCGGTACATCTATTTCATCCGAGACATATTTTCCGTTTTTCTTTCGCTGCTTAACACATTCCGTCAGCAAATATTCAATCTGCCCATTGACAGAGCGGAAATCATCCTCTGCCCAGGCTGCAATGGCTTCGTAGAGTTTAGCAGAGAGCCTAAGAGGAATCTGCTTTTTGGTAGAATCCGCCATAGACTAATACAGGCTGCCGGAGTTGACGACCGGCTGCGCGTCATGGTTGCCGCAGAGGACGACTAACAGGTTGGATACCATTGCAGCTTTTCGTTCTTCATCCAACTTGACGATATCGTTCTCATTCAATCGTTCCAAAGCCATTTCTACCATACCGACTGCGCCATCGACGATCATCTTCCTTGCGTCAATGATAGCGGAAGCTTGCTGCCGCTGGAGCATAACAGCGGCGATTTCGGTCGCATAAGCCAGATACGTGATACGCGCTTCGATAATCTCAATTCCGGCTACTTCGACCCTTGCTTGGATTTCATCCCGAATTCGGGCGGCGACAAGTTCGCTGGAACCGCGCAGACTGCCTTCGTCTGCTACGCCGTCTCCCGTAGTATCGACGTTCGGCGAGACATCATAAGGATACAGACGGACAATGTTTCGTAAGGCGCTGTCGCATTGGAGCGATAAAAATTCTTTGTAATTGTCTACGTTAAAGACAGCCTTGGCGGTATCGACAATTCGCCAGGTGACGGCGATACCGATTTCTACCGGGTTGCCCAGACAATCGTTAATTTTCTGACGGCTATTGTTTAACGTCATGATTTTTAAGGAAATTTTTTTGTTCATGGCATCCGTCATAGCGCCTGCCGACGTATTGCTGCCAAGCGCGGCTCCCGCCAGAGCGGCAATCCCGCTGGTGGTCTGAACGTCTCCGCTTTGGTTAAGCTTCGTTTTAGCAGCCGGGTTAAAAGCAGAACAAAACGGAATCCAGGCTAACAAGATTACGATAATGCTGATAATCAGCAAGGTAGGATTTCCGGTCTTTTCCGTCAGGAAGGCTCCGTAGACGACGCCGGCGATAGCAGCGACATAAAGCAGAAGAATCGAAAGTAATACGAGCATTCCGTTCTTTTTACTGGTTAAAATTTTTTCTTCCATAAAAGGTTCCTCCATTTCTGTAAGTAGGCTGGTTTTTTAAACCAATCAATATGATATCATTATAATATCATATTGATGTAAATAATGCAAGAATTTTTTGCTTGACTTTTTATAAGCTTGATTTTACAATGTACTTAGTAATAGAAAGTATAAATTTAAGAACGCCGAAAATTCAGAAAGGTTGGATGGAAAATCGTATGAACGATAAATATGAGCGTCAAATGAAAAAGGGCGTTTTAGATATGTTGGTTTTAAAGCTTTTAGAATCAGAATCCAAGCATGGCTATCGAATTATTCAGGAGATGAAGGAAAAAAGTGAGGGAATCTTTTCTCTAAAAGACGGGACGCTTTATCCGGTGTTATACCGTTTAGAAGACGATGGTCTGGTGAGAAGCCATTGGAGTGAAGGAGAGGAAGGGGACGCGCGTTTGGAGCATTCGCAGGAGTTGGCGCAAAAGCCTTTATGGAAGAATTCACAGAAGCATTTACGGAAAGATTCGCAAAAAGCTTCGAGAAAGGTTCCGCGGAAATATTATGAGATTACCGAGGCGGGAAGAAAAGCTCTTGGTGAAATCCAGACGGTTTGGGAACGGATTTCCGGCGGAATCGAGCGGATTATGGAGGATAGCTCATAGAATGCTCAAACAATAGAATCCTAAAACAATAGCATGATACGTGACACAGTAAAACCACCATGCAGCTATAAGAACAAACAGGAGGGAAAAATGAACGAGAAACAATATGTTGACGCGGTAATGGGAAAGATTACCTGCAGCAGACGGCGGAAACAGGAATTTCAAAAGCAGCTTTTAGCGGATATCCGGCTTAGACTGGAAGAAGGCGAGGAACTGAAGGAGATTTTTTCCCAGATGGGAACGGCGAAAGAGGTAGCCGCTGCATTTCAGGAAACCGTCCCGCCGGAGGAACAGAAGCGGTGTGTCAGAACACGAATCACAACAATAACCGTTTGTGTGGTAGCAGGGCTTTTGTTTCTTGTAGCCGCCGTATATTGGATGCTGCCTAAAATGCAGCCGATTGAAGAAAGTCGCTATTTTGACAAGGAAGAAGTAGAGGCTATGATGAAGACTACCATAGAGCAGTTTGATGATGAAGATTGGCAGACGCTCCAGGAACAGGCAATTCCGGAAATGCAGAAATTTTTGACGAAGGAAGGGATTGCGGAGATAAAAGGAACCATAACAGAAGAATGGGGAGAGAGGAAGGAGTTTGGCGCGGTTTATTTAACAGAACTGGTACAGGAGAATATAAGCTATGTAGTGGGGGAGATAACCGTGACATATGAAAAGGTCAGCGTTATCTATCGACTGACCTACGATCGGGAGATGAAATTGGCTGGTTTCTATGTTCGATAAGAGAAAGGGAGGATGTCAAAATGGGTTTTTGGATTTTTATGCTGTTGATGAATGTACTGCTGCCGCTATGTATGATCGGTTTTGGAAAGCTGTTTTTGATTTCTTCACCAGGGGAAATCAATGAGTATTGGGGATACCGTACTGCCAGGTCGAAAAAGAATCAGGAAACTTGGGAATTTGCCCAACGCTATTTTGGACAGGTATGGTGGAGGGCAGGCTGGATTATGCTGCCGCTGTCCGTTCTGCTTATGCTTCCAACGCTTGGAAAAAGCGTTTCGGTAGTCGGAATCTGGGGAGGGATAGAAGCCTTGCTTGGATGCGGGGCAATGGTGCTGACCATATTGCCGGTAGAACGAGCGTTAAAGAGAAATTTTACAAAAGAGGGAAAAAGGAAAGAAGTCGTATAAAAATAGAGAAACAGACTAAAACATCAGGAGAAAAATTCCTGGTGTTTTTTATATTATCGGAGGAACGTTTCATGCCAACTCCAAACCTTACAAAAATAAAAAAATATATGTGTTCTGCAATTTTTTTTCGGGCAGAATTGCATTATACTAAAAGTGGGAAACCAGGAGGCAGGAGGGATGCCCGGATGAAAAAAAAGAAAAGATTAAAAAAAAGAAAAGATTCGATTTCCTTTTTATTTGCCAAATATCAGACTGTAATGTTTCTCATTTTGCTGTTGCTTTTTTTTGCCAACAGTATTTCTCTTTATTTGGCAGAACGGCAGAACATGGTCGCGGAACGTTCTTATCAGCTAAAAGCGGCGGCAGAAAAGGTCAATACACGGATAGAGAATTTTGAGACAAGCATGATGGAGATATTAGCGGCTATCCGTAATGATTATAAGGGCTTATGGCTAGACGGGAAAGGAGAGCAATATTTTGATAAACAAAAGTTAAATCAGTTGATTCAAAATAAACAGATGCTTTCGGATGGGTTGGGCTTTTTCTATGTGCTTCGTACAGGGGACTTTACGTTGTTTCAGGGACGGGATGACGCAGGGATTTATGAACGCTTGTCTTTAAAAGATTTTATTGAGGAACACGCGGCGGACATTGTTACGACGACCAGGGAAAATAGCTGGAAATTTTATCCGGTAGAGGGCAACACCTATTTGTTTTATTGTTATTATTATACGTTGGCAGATCTGTATATAGGCGTGGCGGTCAGACCGGAGACGATGTTTGAAGATTTGATTTTGCTGGCGGAAGCCTACGAAGGTTCCTTTGAGGTGATAAACGACGAAGCGGAGTGGTATCTGTATCGGCAAGACCGGGAAATGACCTGGCTTGGCAGTGTGACGTTAGGGGAAATCCGTTTAAAAGGAACGATGTGTCTTTCCGCCTGTTTTTCGGTGGAAATTTTAGAGCTGTTGCGAAACAATTTGATTTTAAGTATGCTGGCATGGCTGCTGCTTTGTCTCTTTGGTATGGGTTATATGAACGACCTGCTGAAGAAAAAGCTTATCCGTCCGATCCAGGAAATGGCGGTTTCCGTAGAACATATCGAGGATATCACGGAAAAAACCAGGATTTTAGAACAGGCGGAAATCTATGAAATTCATGAGTTGGAAAAAACGATCAATACGTTGTTGCAGGAGGTGGTTTACAACCGGGTAAATATTTATCAAAAGGAATTACAGGAAAAGAAGCAGGAGTTAGCCTTATTACATGCGCAGATCCGACCGCATTTTTTTCTCAACGCTATTACGACTGTCAGCGTAATGACCTATCAGGACCGGAACGACGATATCCGCCGGTATTTGATGAAGCTTTCGGATTTTTTACGTTATACGATAAACAGTTCGGAAAAGCTGGTGACATTGGAGGTGGAGCTGGAACATGTGAAAAACTACTCTGAAATGCAGGAGTATCGTTTTCCGGGAAAGGCGATGCTGTTTGAAGAGCATACGTCGGAGATAGAGGAAATAAAGGTTCCACGTTTTTTGCTGTTGACAGTGGTGGAAAATTCTTACAAATATGCGCTGGGAACCAGTGAAGTGATGCAGATTCTGATGCAATGTAAAAGGCTGTATGAGGAGGGCTTTGAGGGAGTGCAGATAGTGATAGAAGACAATGGACCAGGCTTTCGGGAAGACCAGCTTGCTTATTACAATCAGCCGGAAGTACCGCAAAAGCCAGAGGAGCAGCATATTGGGCTACTCAACATCAAGCAGACGTTAGCGCTGCAGTTTGGGCAGAACGACCTGCTGCGCGTAAGCAATGCAATTCCAAACGGAGCAAGAATTGAAATTCGGATACCAGAGAAGACAGATAAGGGTGAGAAAAATGAAAGTTCTGATTGTAGACGATGATCGAAACATTGTGGAAAGTATTCAAAGTATAGTTCCGTGGGAGGAGCTGGGAATTGAGGAGGTGTATGAGGCGGATCAGGGACAGAGGGCGTTGGAGCTGATCTATGAAAAGAAACCGGATATGGTATTGTCGGATGTGGAGATGCCCGTGATGGATGGTCTGGAACTGGCGGAAAAAATAGCGTCGGATCCCAGGTTGGAAGCAGAGGTTATGTTTCTTACCTGTCATGCAGATTTTCATTATGCGCAAAAGGCGATTCAATACGGGGTACGGGAATATTTATTAAAGCCCTTTTTACCGGAAGAATTAGTCGCTTTGTTTTCCAAAGCGGTTATCCGCTGTCTGGAAAAAGGAAAGCAACAGCCGCAGAACCAAAACGGGGAAACGGCAGGCAGCGGGAACCAGGATTATGTCTGGCGAAGCTTTATTCAAGATATTTTGGATCGTACGATTGAAAGCAATGCGGAAGAAATTAGAAGGGTGGCGAAAAAGCGGAATATTACGTTTCATACCGAGGCGAAGACGAGACTGCTGGCGGTGGGGATTCATTTTAAAACGGCAGGAAAGCGATTTCGGCAGACAGATCTAAAATTTATTCTGCGCAACATTATTTTAGAAATTTTCTATGGTCTGGAACGGGAAAAAAGCGAGCTTTTAATCGAATATACGTTGCCGGATTATTATATGGTGTATATGGTAATTCCAGAGACCGAATACGAACGCGCAGTATTTGAGGACAAGCTAAAACGCCTCAACGACGTTTTAAAGCAATATTTAGAGCTGTATGCTACCTGTCTTGTTTCAGAGCCGGTTGGGTTTGAGGAGTATGCGGATAAAAAGGAGCAGATGGATCAGTTTTTATCACATAACGTATCGTTTTCTTCTAGTATGATATGGCTTGAGGAGCTGGAACGGGAGCCGATTTTAGAAAGCCATAAGCTAAGTCAGCAGGAGATTATCCGTTGTTTGCAGGAACGAAAAAAGAAAGAATTATTTTTGTATTTGCAAAGCTTTCTTAGACAAAAGGGAGAAGGACTTGACGCTAAGGAAATGAAGCTGATCCATCATGATTTGATGCAGGTGTTTTATGGTTATTTATATGAGAACCAAATCAGTACACATGGCTTGCTGGAGGATGAGATTAGTCGTAAGGTGCATGAAGCGGCGGAATACAGTTCGATCCATATGATAAAGTACGCCGGTTATATGTATGATTATGTGATCCGGCAGATGGAAGAGGTACGAGAGTCGGAGACAGTGACGGAAAGAGCCAGAAAATATATTGCCGTTCATTATCGTGAAAACATCGGCAGGAACGAGGTGGCAGAGGAGGTCGGGCTGGCGCCGAATTATCTGGGGATGCTGTTTCGGAAAGAAACCGGGCAGACCATTCGGGAATATATCAATTTCTGTCGGGTGGAGGAGGCGAAACGACTGATGGAGAGGACGAATCATAACATCACGGAAATGGCGCTACAGGTCGGATTTGACAATATTACTTATTTTTCTACTATTTTTAAAAAATATACCGGGCTGACTCCGGTAAAATACCGAAAAAATCTGCAAAAAAAATTCTGATAGTACAAAAGTGAAGAAAAAGAAGGTTTTTTTAATACTTTTATCAGAAGATAGCAGATATAATCGAGATATCAAATGATAATACAGACAAGGAGGCAAAAAAATGAAAAAAATCCTGGCAATACTGTGTGTAGTGGCGATGTCCTGTATGATGCTTGCAGGATGTCAGAAGGGAAAAGAGGAAGGCGGCAAAGAACCGACCTCCCCGACCAACCAAAGTTCTACTGAACAAGGCTCTGATGAGCAAGGTTCTGGGCAGGGAGACGGGCAAACGCAGGATGTGGAAGAGCCGGTTACAGTTAAGGTATCTTACCCATGTCTGGTAATTGTACCGCCGGAAGATTCTGTGACCGCAGTCGAGGAAGCGATTAACAAGCATTTAGAGGAAAAGGGTTCGAGAATTCGTCTGGATTTGGAGGCGATGGATGCCAACAACTATATGACTTCGATCGATATGAAACAAATCGGCGGAGAGGATGTCGATCTCTATATGTGCTTAGGCGGAATCGCCGATCAGGTAACGTCAAATAAAGTGCTTCCGCTTTCGGAATACACCACTACGGCGTTGAAGCCGATTTTGGATATTACCGGAGAAACGATTTTAGATGCGACTACGTTTCATGGGGAAGTGTATGGGGTTCCATGCTATCGGACGGATGTGCTGACGTATTATTGGATTTGTGAAAGTGAAATGGCTAGTAAAGATTTGGGCTTAGAAAAAGGAGATACATATACGATAGAGGAGCTGACAAATGCTCTGGGAGTATTACATGAAAAATATCCGGATATGGTGACGATGGGAGTTCGCCCTGGAGCGAATGGCTCTCCGAATAACTTCTGTTTAAGCGCTATTTTTGCAGGACCGGATTACTATAAGGTGACGGATTTAAACAGTGGTGTTTGTATCGTTGGCGATGACAAGACGATAGTAAATAAATATGAGACGGAGTATTTTAAAACTGTCTGTGAAACGGCGTATCAATGGAACCAATCTGGCTATGTCAATAAAGATGCTTCGGTAGTGACAGAAGAGGGCTATGATCTGATGAAAGCAAACCGTGCTTTAAGCTATATCATTGGATATGGCGGATATAATCCTCAAGTAACGGACGCAGCAGAAGATGTGACACATGGAAAGAGCGTCATGTATGTACCAGTAGGACAGACGTTAAATATGCCAAGTGGTTTGGACTGGTGCGTGTCTTATGGGTGCAAAAATCCGGAAGCTGCCTGTGAAGCGTTAAGCTTGTTTTATACCGATCCATTTGTTATGAACAGTATTTTGTTTGGTGTAGAGGGCAGAGATTATATTGATACCGGTTTAGGGACAGAAGAGGATAAGGTAATTGATTTCCCGGAAGGATTAGATGCGTTTACCGTACCATACTGTGCGCGTTTTACCTGCGGGATTATGGGAAATGAGTATATTGACTGGGTTATGGTAGACAGCGACGGAACGTTTGAGGACAGACGTGAGGAAAAT
>CAJUFW010000089.1:219-13495 GCA_910585655.1 uncultured Lachnospiraceae bacterium | reverse complement strand
GCTCAGGAATCCGCTGCATCCGCTATCGAACTAAACAGCCATGCTGCCGAGCTGAAATCCTCCGTCCAGAGGTTCCGTCTCCGCAGTTCCAACAACTAAAGCCTATCTGTATATAACAATCATGCGCCGGAAGGAAGCTATTTGTATTCTTTGCTTCTTTCCGGCTCTTTTTCACAAATCAGACTCAGCCGGTGCAGCGCTCTGGTACAAGCCACATACAGCAGCCGCCTATTCTCCTCTCCCTCATATACTCCCTGGCTGACATCACAGAGAATCACCGCATCAAATTCCAGTCCCTTTGCCATATAAATAGGCAGCAAAAATACACCCTGCAGTCCCTTCGTTTCTCCCTCTGCCGCCAGCCGTACTTCGATTTTACCAGCTAATCTTTCCAATAATTTTGCCGCTCTTTTTCTGGTTCTGCAAAGCAGGCAGATCGTACCAAAGCCTTGCTCCTGGCACTTTTTTACCTCCTCTACAATCGCCTCTGTCCTGGCTGCCGGATCGGATACCGGAATCACGCTTACCTCCTCTCCTGTTCGGTTAAAGCTTTGGATTTCCGGTTTGCGTTCGATAAACTGCAAGCCGTACTCCAGGATTTCATTGGTACAGCGGAAGCTTTTATTTAACGTCAGCAGACACGAACTTTTTCTGTTTAAAATTGTCTGAATTCGTTCATATAACGACAAATCCTCCGTTTTTGCCAGGGTTTGGTAAATGTCTCCCAGCACCGTAAATTTTGCTTTTGGAAACAACAGCGCAAACAACTCATATTGCAGCGGATAGTAGTCTTGCGCCTCGTCAATCACTACCTGCTGAATTTCCCGGTATTTACTGTTTCCAGACAACTTTAATGCCAAATAGGCAGCGGCTGTAGCATCCTCGTAGCAAAGCAGTCCGGATTGTAGATTTTTTTGTGTCTGATGAAAAATCTTCTCCTGTTCCTTCGACATCTCTTTTCCCAACAGCCTTTGAAAAAGAACCATATCCGAAAAGAGCCTTTGATACAATGTCACCGCATCAAGCGGCACCATTTCCTCTACCTCCTGGCGAATCCGGCTTCGTTCTTCTGCATCTTCCCGTTTCCGTGCCGTCCCAAAAGCCGCCTCCAACACATACTCTTTTAACTGTTCTAGCCGCAGGCAAAGCGGTAATTCCGGTCTTTTCCCAAACCTTTCCTGTAATTCCTCTTTGGTTATCACACAATTCCCTTTATAAAAAATATCCAAAAACGCCGTCTGATTCCTCGGAATATCTGCTAAAAACCGCTCTAACAGTTCCCGGAATTCTTCGGATAGCTTCCACTCAAGGCTTGCTTTTACCAAGTTTTTTTTAGGTTTTTGTGAGAGCAGCATCTCCAAAACCTCTTGCCTTGCCTGAACCGACCTGTTTTTTAATGCTTTTTGAAGCAAATCCTCCCATACAACGGAGGCTGCCTGTTCCTCTCCCAGTTCTGGCAGGACGCCGGAAATATACTCTTCAAATGCTGTATTCGGAGAGATAATCAAGATATTGTTGGCTCCCAGCCGGTTTTGCAGCCCCTGATACATCAGATAAGCAGCCCGGTGCAGTGCGATCGAGGTTTTGCCGCTGCCTGCCACCCCCTGCACCAATAAAAGATCATGCTCCATATCCCGGATCACGATATCCTGATCCTGCTGAATCGTTTCCACGATTGCCTTCATTTTAGGCGACGTATTTTGAGACAATAGCCGTCTTAAAATAGCATCTTCCACCATCCTGTCCATATCAAAATAAAACTGTAATGTTCCGTTTTCAATTTCATACTGCCGCTTTTTCTGCAGCGTTCCTTCTACTCTGCCACCCGGCGCATCATAAAACGCTTCTCCTACCATAAATTGATAAAAAACACTGGCAATCGGGGACCGCCAATCGTACACATACTGTTCTAGCCCTACTCGCTTGCTGAGCGAAGAACGCCCGATATAAATTGCTTCCGCCTCCTCTTCCCCTGCAAACTGAAAATCGATTCTTGCAAAATAGGGATTTTTTACGATCTGTTCCAGACGGGCAATTTTTCTTTGTTCTTCCTCATAATCCGCAATCCCTTCTGTCACCGGAGCCGTGTATTGACTTAGTTCTATCAAGGCTTCAAAATCATGCGCGTCAGAAAGCTGCAGCGTTCCCTGTGTCGCATTCTCATATGCCTCCCGCTTCGCCTCAATGATTTCCTGCTGCTTTTTCTCTGCCGTATGCTTCGCCTGCCCTAGCTGTTCCTCTGCCAATGCCAGCGTTTTTCTTAAATAGCTTTCCTCCTGCTGCCATTCTGCCTGATTCTGCATTTCCATCTGACGTCCTCCCTGCTCCATATGCGGTATCCCCTTTCTGAACCTTTGAATCTAACTATCTCTGACTTTCAGGGCATTAGTTTACTACAAGAAGCAGCGCAGAACCAGTCTTGTTCTTTTACTCCTTTTATGATATAATAATCACAAAGGAAAGGAATATAAAATTGCCTTTATTTTTTTGGATCATTTCATTCATTTTTCTTTCTTCCTTTTTTTGAACAATTTGTTCCAAATTTCTATAGAAAAAATCCGGCTATCTTGCATTTTTCAAAAAGTATGGTACACTATCCTCAGTGTAAACGATTACAGGAGGTTTTTATTATGTATTCCTTATTGCTCGCCATTATTTATCTCGCCTTTATCAGTCTGGGACTGCCGGATTCCCTACTTGGTTCAGCCTGGCCGGTTATGCAGGGCGACCTTGGCGTACCAGTCTCTTATGCCGGAATTATTTCTATGATCATCGCCATCGGCACTGTTATTTCCAGTCTGTTGTCCGATCGTCTCACAAAAAAATTCGGCGCCGGATTGGTAACGGCGGTCAGTGTCCTGATGACAGCAGTCGCTTTGTTTGGATTTTCCATCTCCTCTGCCTTTTGGATGTTGTGCCTGCTTGCAGTTCCGTATGGACTGGGCGCCGGAGCCGTAGACGCAGCGTTAAACAACTACGTTGCTCTCCACTATACTTCCAGACATATGAGCTGGCTGCATTGCTTCTGGGGCGTAGGCGTCTCCGTCAGTCCCTATATCATGAGCCATTGCCTGACAAATGGATCTGGCTGGCCTGTCGGCTACCGCATAGTCTCTTTGCTGCAAATTGCACTAACCGCTATCCTTTTTTTCAGTCTTCCACTCTGGAAAAAGCGTACCTCTGCCGGGAAAGAGAACCCTGCCGATGAAACTCCTGCCTTAGGGTTACGCCAGGTATTCCAGATCCCAGGCGCAAAGTACATCCTGCTGGCGTTTTTCGGCTACAGCGCCGTCGAATCCACCACCAGCCTCTGGGCGAGCAGCTACCTTGTTATCGAAAAAGGCATCACCACAGAAATCGCCGCCCGTTATGCCTCTCTCTTTTTCCTCGGTATTACGTTCGGACGTTTTCTTTCCGGCTTTGTAGCAGATAAATTCGGCGACCGAACGATGATCCGTATTGGTCTTGGAGTTATCGTACTTGGTATTCTTGCTATGTGGCTGCCGCTTGGCTTAGAGAGCGCCTGCCTGATTGGGCTTATCATCATCGGACTGGGCTGCGCTCCGGTCTATCCTTCGATCATCCATGCCACCCCGGACAATTTCGGCAAAGAAAACTCTCAGGCAATGGTCGGCGTTCAGATGGCATTTGCCTATCTTGGCACTACCCTGATGCCACCACTTTTCGGACTGATCGCCGAACATATCAACATTGCTCTATTTCCGCTTTTTCTGATGTTGTTTGCCGTGTTGATGATTGTGATGACGGAACGGTTGAACCGAAAAAAGAATGTTTAAAAAACGGAACTTTCCTATCATACAAAAAGAGCTATATCAACGCTTGTTTTGATATAGCCCTTTTTTTCATTCTTCTAATGCTTCTAAAAATTCAGCAGGAGAATATAACACCAATTTCCTCCATTCAATTCTCTTTCTCCCTCAGCCGTTCTATCATACTCCCCGTCTGCAGCCTCTGGTACAATACGACAGGAGCCAGTATACACAATACGGCAATTACGGCAAATAACAGGAGATTGCTTGACCAGGGAATGGCATATGGCAGCGAACGATAGGTTTTGACAGATTGAAAGATAACAAAGCTAAGCGGAAGACCCACGCCCAGAGAAGCTACCAGAGAAATACCTGCATAACCAATTCCCTCCAGACGCAGCATCATGCGGGTTTGCTTTGCTGTCATACCGATGCTTTCCAGAGTGGCAAACTCCTGGGTACGGTTTTGTACACTGGCTGCCGTCACATTTAGATAGTTGAGGATAGCTAACGCTGCCAGAATCATTCCGATTCCGTTTCCCAATATCTTTACCTGCGCTTCGGATTGCTTCATATCGTTGTATTGCTCCAAGGTAGAATCATAGGATACTCTGTTTTCTCCTGCAAATACTGCTTTTACCGCCTCTTCCGTTTCCCTGGAAAAACGTGTTTCATACTCTACGCAAAGCAGCTCTACAAACGGATCCTCTACCTGCTCCCTTAACCACTTCTCACTTACCGTCAGTTCTGTAAAGCCTACTGAAGCATAGCCTGGAAATGTGCTGCTCTCCGCCGCAATCGTCATCGTGTATTCTTGTTCCGGCTGCTTTCCCTCCGGCAGATAAAAACGAACGGTTTTTCCCACCAGGCTTTGGTCGCCTGCTACAAATACCTGGCTGCACAAGGCAATCTCTCCTCGTTCAAATGCTTCCTGG
The DNA here is from genome assembly GCA_910585655.1 of uncultured Lachnospiraceae bacterium. Lineage (GTDB taxonomy): Bacteria > Bacillota > Clostridia > Lachnospirales > Lachnospiraceae > MGBC131033. Next base: position 8,790 of record CAJUFW010000089.1, on the reverse strand, counting down.
TCAATCGTTCCTCCCAATGCCTCATTTAACAGCTCAAAGCCCCTTTCGTCTACACTCGCCACCCGAACCTCATAACGATAATCCTCCGCGTCGGCAGTTTTCCAGTCCTCCACAAACTCTTCATAATTTCCAGGCGTATAACGGGACTGACACAAAGCCTTCGTATATTCCAAATACGCCTCCTGATACGGAAGCACACCGTTTATCGCCATAATCCGTCTGACCTTATCTACTCCTGGCACTGCTTTTAGTTCTTCCTGCTTTTCCTCTGTAAAAATCGGCTCATCCCCGTTTAATACCGTTTCATTCAAAAATTCTATATCCCGATTGGAAATATGACTTAAAATATGTTTTGCGTCCTTGGAAAAAATCACGACATTGATAATCAAAAACATTGACACCGCTATCGTAAAAGAAAGGAAAATAACCACCGCCTGTTTTTTGTCCCGGAACATATTTTGCCATGCCATAGAATACAAAGAAAGTGATTTCCTGCTTCTTTTCCTGACTTTCTTTTTCGCACTCTCTCCTGTATAACGTATTGCTTCTATCGGCGAACATTCTCCAGCCATATGCGCCGGCTTCTGGCTGCTTGATAAATCTGTCGCCAAAGCAACCATCCCTGCCAGGAAAAAACTCCACCAGGAAGTCTGCGCCATATTTCCGGATTCTATCACTGGCGTAAGACCTGGTGCCGCCAGCAGCAAAATTTTAGGAAACGCCAGCTTTGCTACCAGCCAAGCCAACAAAAGCCCCAGTGGAATTCCGATACAGGCGCTCCAAAATCCCTGCCGATACACCAGCCCTCTTAGCTGTCTCGAGGTCATGCCAATCGTTTTTAATTGACCATAATAGCGAATATCCTTCGCAACCGAAAGATACATCGTATTATAAATAAACAAATATCCGCTAAGTAAAATGATGAAAAACAATGCCACCAAGCCTGCTGCGATTTTAAAAAACTCCCGAATAGAGTCTTCATCTGCCCGAATAATCTGGTTCCAGTCCAGATCGAGCTGATTTTGAACCTCTGCGATATCTTGTTTGGAATAAAACGGCGTCTTCCAGGTCAAATATAAAATCCCTTTTGTAAAATCCGTCTGCTTTACCCCGGTAAACTCGCAAAATTCTCTGGATACATAACCTTCCGAGCTGTTTTTGTAGTCCAGATACCAACCGCACAGGATAAACTCTGATTTCAAATTTTCTGCTAGCGGATCCGTCTCTTCCTCCTCTGCTTGTTCCGCCAGAGAATACCAGGTTAGCGGCAGTTTCATTCCGATTTCCGGTGTGTCAATCCCCATCGCCCGCAGAGCCGCCACCGAAAGCATGATTTCATGTTTGGCTTTTGGATAATGCCCTTTATAATATTCTACCGCCGGAAGCTTTTGTTTTTCCCAACAGGTTTCATCGATCCAGTGCAGCCTTGTCTTCTCTAACATCTTATCTTCGTATTGGGTAAGGATAGCGCAGCGGATAGAAAGCCCGGCGTAAGCGAACTGTTTCATAGAACGGATCGTTTCTACCTGCTCCTCGCTTGGCTCGCTTAGTTCCATATCGTAATCCATTCCCGACATCCGAACGTTTCTTTCCTGTAAAGTACGCCAATAGCTAACACCCAATGCCGTCACCGAGGCAATCAAAAAGGTGGTGAGGAGAATCGCAAAAATCGTCAGTAAGTTTCGCTTTCTGTTCGTCTGGTACGTCTTCCATGCCAGTTCACGTACGACACCTTTATTCTGTACCTTTATCATGACGCTCACCTCCGTAGATTTTTCCATCCTCGATTCGGATAATCCTGCCTGCCATCTGGGCAATTTCATCGTTATGCGTAATGATAACAAGCGTCTGCCCGAACTGCTCTCCAACTGTTTTCATCAGCCCCAGCACATCCAGGCTCGTTCGGCTGTCCAGATTTCCGGTCGGCTCATCTGCCAGAATAATGGCAGGCTTCGCTGCCAGAGCCCGCGCCATCGCCACTCTCTGCTGCTGCCCGCCGGAAAGCTGGTTTGGCATCGCATCCTTTCTGTCTGCTAACCCCAAGGCTGTTAAAATCCGTTCTATATATTCCCGATCCGGGCGGATACCATCCAAACGGATCGGCAAAATAATATTTTCATAAACGTTTAACAGCGGCAGCAAATTATAATTTTGGAACACAAAACCGATCTTTCTGCGCCGAAACACCGTCAGCTCATCTCGTTCCATCTGCGAAATGTCCTTACCGTCTACCACCACTCTGCCGGAGGTCGGCACATCCAGTCCGCCCAACATATGAAGCAGCGTCGATTTTCCACTTCCGGAAGTCCCGACAATCGCCAGAAACTCCCCCTTTCGTACGGAAAGGCTTACGCCGTCTAAGGCTTTGACCCGCACCTCTCCCATCTCATAATACTTTTTTAGATTTTCTGTCACCAATATGTCCATTTGGTACACCTCTTTCTGTTTTATGTTGATGACAGGATAGCAGAAAAAGCTTTCTCAAATCTTTCTCAAAGATGACAGTTTTGACAGATTCTATTCTTTCTGTCCTCTTTTTGACAAAAACATCTGCAATTTCGTTCCTTTTCCTGGCTTTGAAATCACTTTGGCATATCCGCCCTGTCTGGACAGTACCTCTCTGACCAAATAGAGCCCGATGCCAAACCCAGGCTCTCCTTTTACTTCGTTGGAACGGTAAAAACGACCAAATACCAGCCCTTGTTCTTCCTCCCGGATACCGATTCCCTGATCGGACACTTCTATACAGACAAAGGATTCATATGGAATCACCCGAAGCCGAACCGGCGAATGTTCCGGCGAATACTTCACTGCATTTTCCAATACGTTCTCTATTGCTTCTATAGTCCACTTCCGATCTGCAAAGCATAGCGTATCCACGCCTTCTGCTTCCATATAAAATGCAATCCCCTTTCGCATCGCCGCCATTTCCATGGTCTGGCATGCCGTCCGCATCAGTTCTCCTACAGACACCATTTCCGGGTGAAGCGCAATCATCTCTTGTTCTACATAAGCAGACTTCATCAGCTCTTTCATAAAAAAATCCAATCGTTCTGCCTGCTGTTCTAATTTTTCTGCCAGCCGCAGCGTTTCTTTGGAAATTTCTGTCTCCTTCACAGCCTCCCTTAATAATCCGGTGTACAACATCATATTGGTCAAAGGAGTTCTGACCTGATGGGAAATATCTGACACCAGCATCTTTACGGCATCCCGCTCCTGCTCCGCCCGTTCCTGATTCATTCCGGCTATCTGTAAGATACGGTTTAGTCGTTCGATAATGGCGGAATCCATCGTTTCCTCATAAGACACCTCCTGTAATTCCCCGCCGATTGCCCGATCCAAGCGTTCTAACAGCATCTGCATCGTGCCTGTAATCTGCCGTCGATATCCCAAACACACAAACAGACAACTGCCAATCAGGGCAAACAGTAGGACAATCCACCATCCCTGCATGAAACAGTTCCTCCCTCCCGCCTCTTACGGCAGTTATTCTTATGGCTGCTTCTTTTCCCGCATCCATTCTATTTCATCCTGATCGTTAAGCCCGATTTCCCATTTTGTCGAAGTCGGAATCGTTTCCATATAGCGGAGTAAATCCTCTATGCCGGTTTCTGCCCAGCTATCCGAATCAATCTGTACCAGGAAACGACATTTTGGGGAAAATAAATAATTGTCCTGCTCTTCCTTATCCAAATATCTCATATTGATCTCTTCATACCGCAAAACCGGGCTCCTCGCCTTCTCCAAACTGCCGTCCGCCTCTGAAAAGGAAGCCTTTAGCTTGGAATACCATGCCCAATAATCCCATTTTGCTGCTTCATAGATGATGTAAAACGACCCAGCATCCCACATCACCCCTTCTCCATATATTACTATATTCTCTTTTCTTACTATCACTTCAATATTGTCATTGTCTTTTCCCCAATACTGATACAAATATTCTCCATTACCTAATGTATGTACTGATACCGAATCCCTGCTATCATTACAGGAATACCTTTCCTCTCCTGGTCTGGTTCTTCTAACTACAGCCGCCCTTTCAGAAAGTATCTGATCCAAAACCTGCAGATACTCTACTGCTTTTCCATAATCTTCAAAGCACAATTCATATTTTCCCCCAAAAAAACGTCTGTCCAAATAGGTATAATGTACTCCTCCACTATACATTCCCTCCAATTCTGCCCAACATCGAAAATCAACCATACTTACTATAACTTTCTCGTCCTGATAATCACTCTCATACTCCTCTAGCCTTACCCGTTCCTGAAGCTGCGGCGTTTTTTCCAGACGCTTTTTTACTTTTATATAGCTATCTCCCAGCCGAATTCCATCCATCGCATACCCATCTTTATCCGACAATAAAATTTCCTCCGGATGAAGCGGCTCTACTATCTGATCTTTTGCAAAGAGCAGCAAAACGGCTGTCAATACCATCAGAAGCACCGCGCTGCCAAGTAGTATGGATTTTTTATTTCGGTTTTTGATCCGTACAATTCGTTCTTTCAGTTCCGTTTCCCCAAACGCCGTCTCTGTTGAGATGATCATTTGATTTTGCCGGCTTCTCTTCCGTTCTCCCATTCGTTCTGACATCCGCAGTAATACCTCTCCATAAGAAACGGCTTGCTCTCCTCCTAACATCCGGATTGTTCCCTCGTCGCATGCCAGTTCGGCATCCCTTTTCGAGCATGCCGCCGCCAGCCAAACCAGTGGATGAAACCAATGAATAGCCACACACAAAGCCCGGATTACCGCCCAGATATGATCCTTGTGCCGGTAATGTGTCAGTTCATGGCAAAGAATATATCTCTCGTCCTCCGGCTTCATACTAAATTGATTCAGATAAATTGCCGGACGAAAGAAACCAAATAAAAACGGAGTAGGAAGCTCCTCCACCAAATAGACCGGAATCGGCACGTTCGGATAACAGAGTCGCTTCCGCTTTTGGCATAGTACCCCATACAGCCGAACATTTACCCATACGATTCGGGCAAGAAACAACGCGACGCCAAACAGCCAGAGAATACAAATAAGGCGCTTCCATAAGAAAGGCAGGGTGGTCTCGGTCTGTTCCTTTGCAGCGGGCTTTATGATTTCTTTTTCCGGAACAAATTCAGATGAAGCCTCCTCTTTTTCTATTTCAGACACAGCCTGACGCATCTCATCCGGCAAAGCCAAGCTTATCCGTGTCGGTTTGTTCGCCTCTGAAACGTCTGCTATCTGTAAAACATCTGACGGATAAAAAAACGGGAATAGCAAACGCAGGGCTACTACACTCCATAGCAAATACCGTACTGTAGCCGGAAGCCACCGCTTTGTTACGACCCGAATTGTCAACACCAATACAAGCAGTATCGTCGAAGAAAGAAACCATTCTCCCATATCCCTACACCCCCTCGTTTTTTTCTTTCTCATGCAGGATATCCCGCAATTCCTCTATTTCTGTTTTTGACAGCTCCCGGTCGCTGATTAAGGCGCTCAAAAAGCTTCCCAACCTGCCGGAATAAGCGCGTTCTATCAGTTGATCGGTTTCATCACGAATCACATCCTCCCGCTTTAAAAGCGGATAGTAAAGCCTGGCTTTTTCTCCCTCCTGGTAAGCTAAATATTGCTTTTCTACCATTCGTTTGATGATGGTGTTCGTCGTGCTTTTGCTCCAACCATGCTTTTTTTTCATTGCATGAACCAAATCCATAAGCTTCTTTGGATGCTCCTGCCAGAGTACATCTAACAAACTCCATTCGCTGTTGTTGAGGGTTATCATGAGCAATCACTCCTTTTATTCGTGTTACTATTGTAACACAAGTATAGCACTTTGTCTGACACTTGTCAACCTAACGCAAAAGAAACTCTCTTGACAAACATTTTGAAGATCGTTATACTTATACATACCAAATGAATGTATGTTGAGGTGATTAATTTATGGCACGCAATAAATATCCGGAAGTAACCGTTGAAAAAATATTAGAAGTGTCACAGCGTCTGTTTCTTACCAAAGGATACGACAATACTACCATCCAGGACATTGTAGAGGAACTTGGCGGACTTACAAGAGGGGCAATTTATCATCATTTTAAATCAAAGGAAGAAATCATGGATGCTTTGACTAGGAAGATGTTCTTTGAAAAAAATCCATTTGAACAAGTGAAAAAGCAAACAGACTTAAATGGGCTGCAAAAAATGAAACTGGCAATAGCATTAAACCAATCCGATAAGGACGCTATCGATCTTTCACTGCAGGCTATACCCATTCTAAAAAATCCTCGTATCCTTGTAGGAATGATAGAATCAAACAGACAGCAGCTTAGTCCCTGCTGGTTGGAGCTTCTTATGGAAGGAATCGCAGATGGCTCTATTCATACCGAATATGCCAAAGAATTGTCTGAACTAATTCCCTTATTCGATCTATGGCTAACCCCGTCCGTCTACCCGGCTACAGCAGAAGAACTACATCATAAATTTCTATTTATAAAAGAATTACTCAATAAAATGGGACTTCCCTTGTTTGATGAGGAATTTCTGGAAAATATTACCAAAACGATTGCTGCTATGGGAGACATCCAGTCAACATAACATAAATACATACCATAAAATAGAAACCAGGGAGGTATCAAGCGGCACATGAATCTCATTTTTCTACACGGATTAGGGCAAACTTCTTCAAGCTGGAACAAAACAGTAGCGTCTCTGCCTCCAAATATCGGCACCCACTGCCCAGACTTATTTCATTTAGGCGAATTGTGTAAACAGGGCAAAAGAACTTATGAAGAACTGTATCTTGCTTTTGAGACATACGCCGATGGTTTTTCAATGCCTCTCCATCTTTGCGGTATTTCACTAGGCGCCATTTTAGCGCTGCATTATACGCTAAATCATCCTGATAATGTTTCCTCTTTGGTTTTGATTGCACCGCAATATAAAATGCCAAAGTTTCTGTTAAGCATTCAATCTATGGTATTTCATAGGATGCCAGAACGCTCTTTTTCCAAAGTGGGAATAACGAAACAGGATTTTATTTCTTTAACGAACTCTATGAGAAACTTAGATTTTACTTGGAATTTAAAAACTATTTTATGCCCGACTCTTATTATCTGCGGTCAAACGGATACCGCGAACATCCGGGCGGCAAAGAAAACGGCAGCCAGAATCTCTAATGCTACCTTACACATCATAGAAAAAGCAGGGCATGAGGTCAATATAGAGGCTCCTCAAAAATTAGCAAATCTACTGAATTTATTTTATGGAGCTACTATATTTTGAAAATGTTGGGGCAGGTATTCTCCTTGATACCTGCCCCCAATCATAGTATTTATTATATTATTGTGCTGCAAACGAATATCCCTGCGTCTCTGCATAGATCTGAGCCGCCGAACCTTCCGTTCCATAGATAATCATTTCGCTGTTGCCTACATAAAACGCTGATTCCCCAATCGTCGTCACACTCTCTGGAATCGTGATGCTTTCTAGACCAGTACAAAAGGAAAACGCATAGTCTTCAATCATCTTAACTCCTTCGGAAAGGATAACCGTCTTTAGGTTCCTACACTCGGAAAATACACTGTTGGGGATGGTAGACACACCCTCCGGAATCGTCATGCTCTCTAACCCTTTACATCCTGAAAAAGCTCCGTTCTCTATAGTAGTAAGACTCTTTGGCAATTTCACTGTTTTTAATGCAGCGCATTCTGCAAACGTCCAGCTCCCGATTTTGGTCACTCCTTCCGGAATCGTAACGCTCTTTAACAAAGCGCAGCCCTGAAAGGCAGATTCGGCGATTTCGGTCACGGTTTTTGGAAGCATAATTTTCTCTAATTTACAATAAGAAAACGCACTCCGTCCGATTTTCGTAATTCCCTCCGGAAGTTTTACGGTTTTCAAACTGCTGCAATCTTCAAATGCTTTATCGGCTATCTTTGTAACACCCTTTGGAATCGTGATACTCTTTAGACCGCTGCACCCGAAAAATGCCTTGTCACCGATTTCTTTTACTCCCTTTGGAATCGTAATACTTTTTAATTTGGTACATTTCTGAAATGCCGCGTCTGCAATATAAGTTACACCCTTTGGAATCGTGACGGTTCCCTTTGCTGTCGTTCCGTCCACCAGCACCTTATTTACCACTACCAGCGGATTCTTTTTCCGCTGAGCCTTTAACCAGGCGGTACCAGAAAAGACCTCGCTGCCAACTGTTGTGACGGTTTTATTAACACGAATGCTCTTTAATTTGCTGCATCCAGAGAATGCCTTATCTTCAATCGCAGTCACTCCCTTTGGAATCGTGACTCCTGTCAGCTTGGTATTGGCAGCAAATGCTTCTCCTGCAATTTGGGTTACGCTCTTTGGAATCGTCACAGTTCCTTTTGCCGTTGTTCCGTCTACCAGGATTTTATTTACTACCACAAGCGGATTTTTCTTTTGCTTATTCTTTAGCCATACCGTTTCGGAAAAAGCGGCGGCGCCGATTTCTGTAACCGTCTTAGGAATGGTAATTTCTTTTAATTTACTGCATCCGGAAAACGCATAATTCCCAATCTTCGTCACATTTTTTGGAATTGTCACACTTTTTAAAGTCTC
>CAJUFW010000089.1:0-209 GCA_910585655.1 uncultured Lachnospiraceae bacterium | reverse complement strand
ACCCTCTTCCGATCTACGCTCTCTCACCAATCTCGGTAACGCTTTTTGGAATCGTCACTTTTGATTTGGTTCCCCGGTATTCTAGCAGTACGCCGTCCTCTATCAAAAATTCACTGTCTGCCGCTTTTACCTCTATCCCCAGACATAATCCATTACATAGCATAATCATCAGCATGAAAAGCGCTGCCAAACGACCCATTCGATAGTTG
>CAJUFW010000088.1 GCA_910585655.1 uncultured Lachnospiraceae bacterium | reverse complement strand
GCTATGGAAACCTTGCTGCCACGCTGTATCGTTTCTTTCAAGTCATCCCGGACGATATCTGTGATATTGTCAAATATTTTCATCGCAAGTTATCCCTTTCCCATCGTTCGGTCTTGTCCATTTTAGCTGCAACTCATGTTTGGGTGTAGGTACACACTGGAAACTATACCGATACAGGTTAAATTATACACCACCAGCCTTCAGAAAACAATTCCTCTTTCCCTGAAGTTCAAAGAATTTTTGCCTTACTTGACAAAAAGGACTGAAATCAAGAACGCCAGATATTATCAGAGGACAGCACCTTGCGGATGCTGTCCTCTTCATATTACATAAACATTTATTGCATTTTCTTTAACACCCTGACAATCCGTTCCCTGTTTTTCGCGGTTTTCATAAAAGCCGGGAGATGGTCTGCCTGTGTTTTCTTTACCTGATACCCGGCAGGTCTTTCCCGCAGGTCGGCGCTTAGATAGTCAATCAAATAAGCAAGATGGTGTCGGTTTAACGCCCAGACAGGCTTATTCTGGAAGCTGGAGAGAAACCAAAGCTCCAATCCGAAGAATGGTTCATAGCCGTTTTTAATATCTCCGAAGCAGTAAAAGGCTTCTGGCGTTTTGTGGACCTTACCAGGCATTATGGTCTTGCAAAACGGACAGGCAACATGGAGAACCGGAAAGTGCTGTTTATCTGTATCCTGGATATCAATGCGGTAATATCTGCCGCAGGATTTACATTGGTTATGCACATCATAACGATAACGAGTGCGCTCCTTTTCCTTTCTATACCCACAATTGGTACATCTGAAAAGGGCGGTATTTCTTTGTGCTGTTATAATACCAAAGCCGTGACACTTAGGGCATTTCACATTCAAATTCAATTCTGATGTCAAAGCGGGATAGACAGAGTACGTAAAATAAGGTTTATCTGCAACTCGTTTCATATTCCGGTCTCCTTTGGCGCCTTGCCTGTTTTTGTATGATAGGAAAGTTCTCCAAACTTCCCTATCATACAAAAAGCCCTCTGGGCAGGATTCTTATTTTCATAATATTTTATCACAAATCCGAAGAGTTGGAAATAGGATAAATGTTATGACACTATTTTCATTCGTTCTACCAGGCTTTCCTTTTGCAGCATTTTCACTCCATAATAGGTAATAGCACGCTGCAGAAGAAACAGGAGCAGAATATAGAGCAATACCGGAACCCAGGGATAGGCGTAGCTCATATCATATCCAGCCAGAAGCTGTGCCATTACCAGCGCATAGCCGAGGAAACCGCCCGGCAGTAGGGTACAAAAGGCGGATATTCCGGTATAGTGGGTTGTCTCCCGGCTGAGCATACGACGAAGCTGCGTCTGCGTCATACCGACTGCCTGGAGGATTCCCAGTTCCCGCTTGCGGGAATACAGATTGGTAAAGAGCGTATTGATCAGGTTGATGACACCAAAAACAACCAGGAATCCGGCTAAGCTGTAGAGGATGATTTGTGTGGAACGGTATCGGTTTTGGTAGTAGGCGGCATTTTCTGATTTGGAAGCCAGGTAGAGGTTTTCCTCCGGACCATACAGTTCTTCTAAAGCAGCGCCAACTGCTTTTTCCGCACCTGGTTCTGTTTTAATTTCATAGCCATAAGTAGTATTCATGCCTGCAAATTGATCCAGACTGCTGTTAGGCATCATAAAGGAGCTGCCCATCAAGGAAAGCGGCAAGGATGCGGCGCGGTTTTTCTGCCGCCAGGCAGCCGTACGGACGACGGCAATGACTGGAAGTTCTTCTTCCCGCAGTGTTCCGTTTCCGTCATAAAAGCGGAAAGGAACGATATCTCCTATGGAAAGTGGATGCTCTAGGAGCTGACTTAGGTTTTCGTTGATGACGATAAGCCCATACTGTGTGAAAAGTTCTTCATAGGAATCCGGACCTTCATAGGACATTTGTTGGAGCAGGGCAAAATCCGATTCCGAAATACCATTCAAAAAGAGTGAGGTATCTTCTGCTTCCGGAGTAGCAAACAGGGAAGTTGTGCCGAACAAAAACCGCCAGGGCTGGGCATTTGCGACACCTTTTTGGTTCTGCAGTTCTGTCTGAAGGGTTTCTCCCAAAAAGCCGTTTGCCTGTAGAGAGGATTGTAATTTCATTCTGCCGTCTAAGCTGTTGTCGCCGTCAAACCCGGAATCCTGGCTGACCATAAGCTGATATTCTCCGTTTGGAAAGGAATATTTTACAATAGCAGTCGGATCATAAGAGACAACATAGGAAGCAATCGTACCAAGCAGGATACCGGAGAGCATCAGGGAGCAAAGCGTAAGAATCCGCTTTTTCCGGTTCCGTTTAAGGTTTAGGGAAGCCAGATAATCCGGGGTAAGAGGTTTCCTTTTTTGCTTTGACTGCCGGAAGCTTTTTAGAGGGCTTGAAGCTTCCGAATATCCGGAATACCCTAAAGCGGCAATCGGAGCGGTAGATGCCGCGATACTTCCCGGCTTCCAGAGGGAAAGCAGAACGGCAGCAAAGGCAAGCATGGCGCATGGAAGAGCCGCGCACAGGCAGCGTAGAAGGTCAAAGCCGCCAGGAACAAGGACATAGCCTAATATACCGCCAAGCAAAAGCCCAACCAGACTTCCCCGTAAGGCAAGAGCGGTTCCCTCCTTTAAAATCAGTTGCCGGACTTGCTTTTTTGTCATACCGATGGTACGGAGCTGCCCGTATTCCCGTACCCGTCCGGCGATGGAAATGTAGAAAACCGTATGGATAACGATTCCGGCTGCGACTAAAATCAGCAATGTAACAGTAAAGAAAGTCAGATAGTCGCCCATGGTCAGTTTAGAGAGCGGAGTCGTAGTAAAAAAGATATCGTTTATTTTAATTTGCTCCTTGGAAATGCCGGTTGTATCTGCAATGTCAGCGGTGAGAACAGTGGCTTCTCCAAGACTCATATGAACCGCGTTTTTTAAAGAGACAATGGCGTCAATCTGTTCGTTTCCAGGCTGGTAGGACTGCTTTAGCAGCATAGTGGCACAAGGCAGGGAAACATAGATCTTTTGACTGTTTTTGCTCTTGGAGGCTTTGTTGTAAATAGCGCTGATGCAGTAATCACGCATGATACCATCGCCCAGATCAAGAGAAAGCTTATCACCAGGGTTTATCGTTCCAGGTTCTGTTAGGAAATCCAGGTATTCTTGCGATACCATAATGTCCAGTGCTTCTTCCGGAAACGCTCCGTTATAGGGAATACGATCGTTTTCCAAGTTCTCCTTTTCCAGCCAGGCAACCGTCAGACGGACAGAGCCGACTTTTTTACTGCCGACGGTCAGTTCTCCGCCTGCCCAGGCGATTCGGGGATCCTGGCGAAGCTGTTCTAATTGGGACAATGTAATGTTTTCATAAGTGACATGTTTGCTGTCTGCCTGCCACCGAAGTTTTTCGGTTTGGGTTCCGTCGAGATAGAGGAGGAAAGCGAAAATCAATGTGGTAGAAAGCGTGATGGCAAGGCAGGCAAAAAAGTTTCTTGCACGGTTTTTGGCTTGGCTCCGTTTGGCAAGCTTGCGGATAACTGCCTGATTGTAATTGTAATCCATATTCATTAGTTCCACCTGCTTTCTGCGATTTTTCCGTCCTCAATACGGATGATGGTATCGGCAAGCTGGGCAATCGCTTCATTGTGGGTGATCATAATAATGGTCTGCCCGAAGCGTGTGCCAAAGCTTTTTAACAGTCCCAGGACGTCCTGGCTGGTACGGCTGTCCAGGTTTCCGGTCGGCTCGTCTGCCAGGAGGATAGCCGGTTTGGTAGAAAGGGCTCTGGCAATCGCCACCCGCTGTTGCTCTCCGCCGGAAAGCTGGTTCGGCATACTGGAAAGCTTTTCCTCCATACCGATCATAGAGACAATTTCCATAATAAAATCATGGTCGATTTTACTTCCGTCCAGTTCCAGCGGCAAGACGATATTTTCATATACTGTCAGCATCGGAACAAGGTTAAAGGACTGAAATACAAAGCCGATTTGTCTGCGGCGAAAGAGCGTCAGCTCGTTGTCGTTCATGCCAGCCAGTTCCCGATCGGCTACCCGAACACTTCCCTCTGTAGGAGTGTCCAGCCCGCCCAACAGATGCAGGAGAGTCGATTTTCCGCTGCCGCTGGAACCGACGATAGTCGTAAAGCTTCCCTTTTCTACCGATAAATCAACACCGTTTAAGGCTTTGACGGCGGAATCTCCGGTTCCATAATACTTTTTTAAATTCGTTGCTGTTACAATACTCATGATGTTGTATAACTCCTTTCTTTCTAAAGCCTGTTCTTTTGGAATGTTTTTTTAAGCTTTGATTGGATTGTAACGCGGCAATATTTCAAAATTCTCTCAGGATATAGAAAAAAAGGTATCAATTTTGTAACGTTTTCTTATTCGGCAGAAATAAAGAAAAACAACTTCCTTTTCCAGGCGAGGAGGAAACCGTGATATAACCGCCCTGCCGTTCTAAAATTTCCCTTGTCAGGTATAAGCCGATGCCGACGCCCTCCTCATGATGAACACGGTGTTCCCGGTAAAACCGCTTGAAAATATCGTTTTGGTGCCTCGGATCGACACCGATTCCGGTATCCGTTACCGAAATCCTTGTATAAAGCTGCCAGGGTTCCACAAGGACGGTAATGCTGCCGGAAGAAGTATATTTGACTGCATTATCCAACACATTGAAAATCGCTTCTTCTGTCCACTTCGGATCAAAATGAAGACAAAGCTGTTCGGGGCAATGTACCTGGATCGTCAGACCTTTTTTGTCGGCAGCAGGCAGGATAGCGGAAATTGCCCTGGAAAGTATCGGAAAAAAAGGAGTGGTTTCCGTCTGCAAAACCAGCATATGACTTTCCAGCCGGGACATTTTGATCAAAGACTGTATCAGGAATTCCAGCTTGTAAAGCTGCCCCTGCATGATCGAAAGGAAATGCTGCCCCTCTTCTCCCAGCTCCCCGCTGGCTTCTAAGGTGTCGCTGTAAAGCAGAACATTGGAAAGGGGAGTTTTCAGCTGATGGGAAATATCGGAAACCATCTGCTGCACCTCCTGAAGCCGCAGCATAGTTTCTTTTCTGGAATATTCTGCAAAAGAAGAAATCGCTTCCAGCTTTGCCCGGATTTTAGAGGACTGCGTTTCCAGTTCTGCGCTTTGAAGAGAGTAGGAAGAGGAAATAATACCGTCTAAATCGTTGCAGATAGCTTGTGTCAGGAATCGGTATTGACGGCGGAAGTAGAAAAAGGTTCCCAGGGCAGAAAAAAGACTTCCCAAAAGGAAAGACAAAAATAGAAAAAAAGCAGTGGTTGGCATAGTAAAGTTCCTTTCTTATTCACAGGCAGGCTGGATCCATTGATAGCCCATTCCATAAACCGTTTTAATATAAGAATCGTCCGCATCTTCGATTTTTTTCCGCAGGCGGCTGATATTGATGGTCAAAGTATGCTCGTCTACAAAATTACCATCCTGATCCCAGAGTCGTTCCAATAAGAGTTGCCTGGTTAAAATCTGCCCGGGATGTCTGCAGAAAATGACCAGAAGCTTAAACTCTGTAGGAGTTAAAATGAGGGGAACGTTGTTTTTGGTTACGGTCATAGCTTCAAAATCAATGTTCAGGCTGCCAAAGGAAATCGAAGTGCGGTCTTTGGTATCTGCAGGAGAGGAGGTAGGGGTCTGGCTAAGATGATAGCGCTTTAGAACTGCCTGAATCCGCTGCATAAGAATTTTGATATTAAAAGGCTTGGTAATATAATCGTCTGCTCCTGCCTCAAAGCCTCGTATGACGTCCTCATCCATATCCTGAGCGGTCAGAAACATAATAGGAGCGGGGCTGTGTTTGCGAAGCTCTTTGGCAAACCGCAAGCCGTTTCCGTCCGGAAAATTGATATCCAGAAGGAATAACTCCCATGCTTCGGTTTCTAGGAGTGTATCCGCCTGCTCTAAGGTATAGGCTGGCACAGGATGATAGCCGTTTTTTTGCAGATGATAGCAGAGTCCGTCGTTTAACAACTCATCGTCCTCTACAATAAGGACTTTTCGATCGTTTTTGGTAGTGTCTGAGATAGATTCCATAGTCATCGTCTCCCTTTTTCAACAATTTCTCTCGTTACACGTATCACCATAGTGTGGTTTGGATTCCAAAACAGTATAACACAGAATGGTAAATTCAACAACTAACGAAAAAACGGCAGAGACTTTGGCGGTAGCAAAGTCTCTGCCGGACGGTCTATACTGCTTTTTTCAAAAAATCAAACTGCGACATATAAAGCTGATAATAGTCTCCCTTTTGCGCAAGCAGCTCTTCATGATTTCCATGTTCTAAAATCGAGCCTTTATCTACATATAAAATGCAGTTCGCGTTTTTAATCGTAGACAGCCGATGGGCAATGATAAAGGAAGTACGTCCCTCCAGCAGCCGATTCAGTCCCTTTTGCAACAGCAGCTCCGTTTCTGTATCAATGCTTGAGGTCGCTTCGTCTAAAATCAGGATTTTCGGATCAGCCAATAACGCTCTGGCAAAAGAAATGAGCTGTCTTTGCCCGGCAGACAGTCGGCTGCCTCGTTCGTTTACTTCTGTATAATAGCCGTCTTCCATTTGCGAGATAAAGTCATGAGCGCAGACGGTTTTGGCAGCCTCGATGACTTGTTCGTCGCTTGCCTCCCGGTTGCCGTAACGGATATTGTCCATAATCGTACCGGAAAAGATAAAGCTGTCCTGCATCATAACCCCCATTTGGGAGCGAAGGGATTGGATCGTAACAGACGAAATGTCAATTCCATCTATCAGGATCTGACCGGAGCCGACATTATAAAAACGGCTGATAAGGTTGACAATCGTAGATTTACCTGCTCCCGTAGGACCGACGATGGCGTAGGTTTCCCCCGGGTTGACATGAAAATGGATATGGTCTAAAATACGCTGCCCTTCCTCGTAGCCAAACGTCACGTCGCAGAATTTTACATCTCCATGAATGAGCGGCATCGGTACGGCGTTTGGCGCATCTTTAACCAGTACCGGCTCGTCGATGGTCTCAAAAATTCGTTCCAGATAGGAAATAGCTGTAAGCAGGGAGTTATAAAAGCCTGCCAAGGTATTGATAGGGCTCCAGAACCGTCCGATATAAGCCGTAAATGCGATTAGCTTTCCGACGGTCATAGTATCTCCCGGCGAGAGAATCCATTGAATTCCCAAAATATAAATGAACGAAGTGGTGACAGCGGAAATGAGATCGACGCTTGGTCCCATAGTAAAATTAAAGAGGACGGCATGCATCCAGGATTTCCGGTAGCTGCTGCTTAAATGGTTGAAGATTTTGTTGTTTTCCTCCTCGCGGACAAAGGACTGAGTAACGCGGATGCCGCTGATACTCTCCGCGATGTAGGCGTTGAGGTTGGACTGTTTGTTTGACTGGATCTGCCAGGCGCGGCGCTGTTTTTTCTTGATCAGTACCACCACGCCTGCCAGCAGCGGAAGACCGCAGAGGCAGACAAGGGTCAGGCGGACGTCGCAGATCAGCATAAAAATAACAATAAAAAACAGGTTGCAGAGGTCCGTGATCGTATTGACGATACCATTACTCAATAAATCGCTGAGGCTGTTGACATAATTGACTACCCGAACCTGGATTTTACCATGCGGTCTGTCGTCGTAATAAGAAAACGGTAATTCCTGCAAATGACAGAAAATATCGGAGCGGATCGCATGAATGATGTTCTGACCGATCATACTCATATGCTTGATTTTGATCCGCAGGCTGACAGCGGAAAAGACGGCAACAAGCAGAGTAAGACCGCTGATCACGCAGATGGCAGGCATATTTTTGGCAGGAATATAATCATCCATAATCCGCTGGAAAAAGATCGGTATCAGCATGGTAGCGGCTGAGGAAGTCAGCATCAGGAGAATAATTCCAAACATTTTAATACGATAAGGCGCGATATAATGCCCCAGACGCTTTAGCTGGTTGATGTCAAAGCTGTCTTCTAATCGCTCATCCATATCATAACGGTTACGTGCCATATTACATTCCTCCTTTGACGCCAGCCAAGGCTTCTGCGCTGACGGCGGCTTCGTTTTTCATCAGATCATAAGGGATTTCTCCGTACTGGTTGCGGAAGGCATGGGCATAATAGCCGTTTGCCGCTACAAGCGAATCGTGTGTTCCCTGTTCAATGATACGTCCCTGATCCATCACCAGGATTAAATCAGCGTCTCGGATAGAAGAAATCCGGTAAGCGATGATAAATTTGGTACAGTCTTTTTTTATGGTCTTTAACTGCTGTTGGATATAGCTTTCCGTCTCCATATCAACGGCAGAGGTCGTGTCGTCCAGGATTAAAATAGAAGGATTTTTTAGCAGCGCTCTGGCAAGAGAAATCCGCTGTTTCTGACCACCCGAAAGCCCGACTCCCCGTTCGCCGACAATGGTATCATAGCCTTCCGGCAGAGCGGAAATAAAGTGGTTGGCATCTGCCATGATCGCCGCTTGCTTTACTTCTTCAAAGGTGCAGTCCGGTCTGCCATAAGCAATATTGCCTTCGATAGTATCGGAAAAGAGAAAGACATCCTGCATAGCCATACCGATGTTGTCCCGCATATTGTAGAGATCCCGCTTTCGGACGTCAACATCATCTAAAAGCACCTCGCCCGAGGTCGTATCGTAAAAACGGCAGAGCAGGTTCATGAGCGTGGATTTGCCGGAACCGGTAGAGCCGATGATACCGACGGTCTGACCTGCCTTTACTTTGAAATTGATATCCGATACGATATCCTCATCCTCCGCATGGTAGCAGACATGACGAAATTCCACGTTTCCTTTCAGCCGCTCATGGACGCCTCCGGTACGCGGAGAGAAAACGCGTGGTTCTTCGCGGTAAGTAGCGTAAATCTTTTCTACAGAGGTAGCAAAGTTTTGAATGTCGTTTACCCACCAACCAGCCATCCGCAGCGGCATATTAAGCATCCACAGATAGCCGTTGACCTTTACCAGATCGCCCATGGTGATGCGCTCCTGGATGACCATATAGCCGCCGTAAAGCATAAGAACGATAGTCAGCGCATAAGAGAGAATTTCAAACACCGGCACATATTTCATCCACACCTTGGAGGCGCTGATTTGGGCATCGCGGAATTTATCGTTTTCTTTTTCAAATTTTTCAATTTCATAGTCCTCTTTGGCAAACGCCTTTACGACCCGGTTGCCGCTGATGTTTTCCTGGACAAAGGTATTTAAAGAGGAGAAACATTCCCGGTTTCGTTTGAACGCAGGTTTTACCTCTTTCGCCTGGAAAAAGGTCGAAAGCGCGGTAAAGGGCAGCACTACCAGCATACACAGAGCCAGCCTGGTATTGACGGTAAAAATCATCAGTAGCGCAAAAAGAAAAAGCAGGATGTTTTGATAGACGGCATAAATAATATAGGCGACAAAATGCCGGATTGCGTCCATATCGCCAGTCTGACGGCTCATTAAATCGCCGGTTCGCTTTTTGTTGTAGAAGGCAAAATCCTCTTCTAACAGCTTGCGGTATACCCTTCCCCGCATATCATAGAGGACGTTTTGAGAGGTAGTCTCAAAAACGACCTGATACAAAAAGCGTAAAAGACCGGTAAATAAGGTAATGCCTAACAGGCAGGCAATTAACCTTGGCAGCAGATGATAACGCCCTGCCTGGATGACATCATCCACAATCATACCGGACAGGTAAGGATTGACGATAGAAAGCGCGGCAATTAAGGTAGTCAAAAGCAGCCCCAAAGCGATCCGTCCCCGGTAGGGCTTTAAAAAAGAATAAAACCATTTGACAGCCATGGTATATAACCTCCTCTAATCTGTATGGTGCCTTTTAATCTACTGCGATTTCCTGAAAAAAGAAATGGACTATCTTGCAGCAAAGATGTATTATATTTGCAGGAGCATAGTCGGATCGTTTTAAAACGCCTGAAAAGAAAAGAGGGGGAGCGGGCAATATGTGTATAGAGAAGAGGTCTGTTTTGGTGGAAGAGCTGAACCCGACGTTTTTGTTTACCTGGAAGGGGACAAGATGGCAGGGAGAGGATTCTCCTCATAGTCATGATTTTTTAGAGATGGCGTTTGTTTTGTCTGGGCATGGAAGGTATTATATCGAAGGGAAGATTTATGAGGTTTCCGAAGGAGACTTGCTGGTGTTAAATCCGGGGATGGCGCATCAAGCCAGACTTTTGCCGGGAACGGAGATTCCGGCGACGGAATTTTTTGTGGCTTTTTCGGATCTGCAGTTTCGTGGCTGTCCGTACAACTATTTGCCCCTGCCGGGAAAGACGCCTATCCTGCATACGTCGGGGGAGCTGCGGCAAAAGCTGTTTAAGCTGTGCGCGTCTATGGAGGCAGAAAACGCAGTCTGCCGGGAGGGACGTTATTTTATGCTAAAGTCCTATCTGATGCAGATGGTGCTTTTGGTGGCAAGAGAACAGTGCGAGCCGGTGGAAAATCCTTCCAGGCGCGCGTTTGAGTCGGCAAACCGAAAATATGTGGTAGAACAGATTGTAAGCTATTTGGAAGATCATTATAATGAAAAAATTTCTCTGGATCAGATTGCTGCCAATATGTATTTCAGCCCTTATTATATTTCTAAAATTTTTAAAAGCGAGACGGGAGATACGTTGATCCGGCATTTGATCAATATCCGTCTGGAACGGGCGAAAGAGCTTTTGGAGCAGGGACAGACCGGCAGTATCCAGGAGGTGGCAGCAGCGGTAGGTTACGAGGACGCCTATCATTTCAGCAAGTTATTCAAAAAACGGTATGGTATCTCTCCTTCTCAGGCGAAAGGGGAAAAGCTATGAAAAAGGACGAGAGAAAAATCATCTACCGCTGGAGTGCTTCCGTATTTTTGGTAGTGATTATACCAGTGGTATTTGGCTGTATTTTGTATGCGTATTCCTTGAAAAACATCCGTCAGAAGGCGGAGGAGACAAATCGCCGGGTGATTTTGGAAAAGGAGAATAAACTTAGCCGGATTTGTGAGGAACTAAACAATCTAAGCAGCCGAATCATGGCAGACAGCAATGTGAATGCGATTTTAAAGGGAACTTCTATCCGGGCAGACGGGACGGATGTGTATTGGCAGGTACAAAAGCTTTTGCAGGAGAAACAGCGGGAAACTCCGCTGCTACGGGAAATCTATTTGTATTTTCCCTGGAGCGGGACGGTGCTGGGAGATTCTTACTGTTTTAATATAATGGGAAATAAGGAGTATGTCTATAGAAAACTTTCTATGGAGCGGGACGTCTTTTTCCAAGTGTTATCCGGGTCGATTATGAATACGGTGCATTTGACAGAGGGAAGCAGAGAAAAGGGGAGACAGATACTCTATACGAGCGCGCTGCGGGGCGATGTCTATTTTATGAACCAGAGAGTGATCGTATTGTTTTACTTTGATACAGATTATTTTGAGCAGGGCTTTTGCTCGGAGGGAATGAATCTGTATATGGAGGATGAGGAGGACGGCGTTTACCCGATTCTTTCCGAGGAGGAACAGATTGGGATAGTGGAGCTTAGACAAATTGTCTTTGAAGAAAATACATTTTGGTGGCGGGGCGGCAGTTGTGTTTCGAGGACAGAACTTCCTTATTATGGCTTAAAATTGTATACCGTACAGCAGGAGGTTCGTTACCGAAAGGAATTGCAAAATATGATGTGGCTGTTAGGCGGCTATATCATTTTGTGCGTCGTGTTGGGTGGTCTGCTTAGCTATCTTATTTCCCGATGGAATTATAAGCCGATTGGGGAGCTGGCAGCGATGCTTTCCCGCCATAAAAAAGAAGTGGAAGGGGCAGGCTGGGAAGCGCTGCAGGAGAGTGTCCGTCAGCTGATGAAGAGCTATGAACAGGAACGGGAGCGTTCTCAAAGTATGGACGAGGTACTTCGGGATGTCAGGATATCCCGGATACTGGTAAAAGGCGATCCGCTTTTCCAAGCTGATGCGGCAGGCCCTTTTTTGGTCATTAGTTTTGATGCAGAGGAAATCATGCTGGAAGGGCAGACGGAAGGAGCCTGGTCGAAGGGACAGGATCGGCGGTTGATTTATTTTATTATGGAAAATGTAGCAGCGGAGTTGTTTGAGGGAAAATGCTGCCATCTGAGCGGAAGTATTGAAGAACTGTATTATTTTATTTTGTGGCAGCAAAAAGGGGAAAAACCAGCGGAAGCAGAGGTTTTTTTAGAAGAGGTACGCAGTCAGATGCTTCGGCTGTGCAGCTTTTTTGAGGACAGTTATCAGCTTCGGGTATGTGTGAATATCAGCCGTCCGGCTGTACAGGAAGAAGAGCTTCATCAGTGTTATCAAGATGTGTTTTGTCTGACGCAGTATCGTGTTCAAATCGGATCGGAAGAGGCGCTGCTGCTCTATTCGGATCTGGATAAAAACCCATCTCTGAAAGAATTTGAGGATGGTTGGATGACGTACGAACAGGTAGACGATTTGCTGCGGGAACAGCAGATGGGGGAGGCAGCAAAAAGATTGTTGGAAAGGCTGCCAAAAGAAGAGGTGGAGCAGATATGGTCGGCTTGCCTGCCTCGCCTCAAAGAGTCAAAGGAAGCAATAGATGCAGATAAAAAGCCGGTTAGAGAACAGGAAAAGCGGAAGAGCCAGGAGACAACGGAGCGACTGGAACAGGTGTTGGCATATATTGAGGAACATTATTGCGATGCGCAGATGACGGTAGGAGCGATAGCAGAACGGTTTGGGATCCATATTTCAACGCTTTCTAGGGATATGAAAACGAAAAAAGGAGTAGGGGTGCTGGAATACATCGGTTCCCTGCGCTTAAAACGAGCCAAGGAGCTGTTGGTACAAGGAACGTCGGTAAGTGATACCGCCAAAGAGGTAGGCTTTTACAGCAGCAGACCATTGGTGCGGCTGTTTCAGGAGCGGGAGGGCGTAACACCTGCACAATATAGCAAAATAGAGGGGAAATAACGACAGATTTTTTGCAAATAACGATTATTTTGCAAAATAGTGGTACTTTGCAAAAGCAGGGAGTTGGAAACGAAAGGCTTCTTTGCTAAGATAAGGCTGCAGTTAGAGCTGCAATCGTATACAGTTTAGCGAAGGAGGATATAAGTATGAGGAAAAAGACAAAAGGGAATGTTGTTGCGTTGCTGCTGGTACTGGTTTTGGCGGTATCATCACTGGCTGCCTGCGGCAAAAAAGAGAGTAATTCTATTCCGGAGGAAAAGGACGGGAAGCAGGAGACGGAAAATCGGACAGAAAATCAGCCGGAGGGCGACGGAGAAGAGACAGAACCGGAGGAGCAGGAGAAGAACGATTCCGGGCTTCCACTGACAGAGGAGAAAAAGGAGCTTTCGGTTTGGCTTAGATGGTCAAACAGCTATGTAAACGATCCAAATGAATTGATTGCTTATCAGGAACTGGAAACTCGGACGAATGTTCATGTGGTCTGGAATTATGTAGGAGACAATGAAGCGAAGGAAAAATTCGGGCTTTTGGTTGCGTCCGGGGATTATCCGGATATCGTGTGCGGAGGCTC
>CAJUFW010000087.1 GCA_910585655.1 uncultured Lachnospiraceae bacterium | reverse complement strand
TTTTCAAATGTAACATCATCGTGAATGGTTTCGTATTCTCCTACAACACCCTCCTCCAAAGCAGCAATGGCAGAAATCGGCTTAAACGTTGAACCTGGTGCGGTCTTTTGCTGAATGGGACGGTTTATCATAGGCAAAGATAAATCATTCATCAAAATATTGTAATAATCGGCATCAATACGGTTAGCTAACTTCATATTGTCATAGCTTGGATACGTTACCATCGCTCTTACAACTCCCGTATCGGGATCCGTTACCACCAGAGAACCGGAGCATGGATCAAGCGCAAGCTGCGCCGGGGTAATTTCCAGGCTTTGAATTTTATTGCGGATAAACTGATACGCAGAAAGCGTTCCGTTTTCAAGCGCCGCCCGATCCTTTTTATTTTTCTTAATGATTTTCTGATCGAAAAGCAGCAGACAAATATCCCGCCCGGAAAGCTGATACGAATACACCAACGTACTGTAAATCATTTTATGAAAAGCACTGTCGTCTACAATTTCAGAAAAAACCCGATCTAACAAAAGCTGATAAAGTTCTTCGGTATCGTAATAAGAATCCCCAATGTCCAACAAATCCAGATTTACCCAGTTCATAGAAATGGCATACTGTAAAAACTGACTTAAACTAATCGCGTTGTTTTGATACTGCAGATAAGTCGAATCGGTTTCGTCAATCGCAGAAGTCATTAAGAAATCTGCCTTTTGCATATAGTCGTAAAGATATACCAAATAATCCTGCATTTCCGTGGAAGCCTGCAAAAACGTCACGGTGCTGTTGGTCTTTAAAAGCCCCTTTAACCCCTTTAAAATAGAAGCTTCTTTGTTCTGATAAAGGGCATAGACGGACTTTTCTAAGTCAGTTGCTTTTTTAGACTGAAAATGCGTCACATCAATGATGTTATTGTTAATTAGCGCATAATAGACATCGTAGATCGGAATATTCAAGTCCGAAGCCGTCGTATCTTTGGTATTTCCCGCCGTCGCAGAATTTTTGATTCGGGAAAGCAAAATCGCCGCAATGTTTTTTTCTAAAATATGATACCCTGCCTTTTGCAGTTCGCTGTCTATCGTCAGATACAAATCGCTCCCAGCCACCGGGTCAGACTTCTTCTCGACGGACACGACCCGGTAAGAAGAATTTAAGGAGACCTCTTCTCCTCCCTTTACGCCCCGAAGCTGTTCTTCAAAAGCGCGCTCCAATCCGGTCTTTCCAATCTGGTCGGTCACACTGTAATAGTCGGCTTCGTCATTTTCTAACTCAGTCTCGTTGATCATGCCTGTATAGCCTAATATATGAGCAAAATAAACACTGTCGTTATACACCCGATGGGTTTCCGGTACAATCTCTACTCCCGGCAGATCAGGAGAATTTTCCTTAATTGCCGCCACCGTCCGGTCATCGACATCCGTGGAAATAGAAATCGGCAGGTATTTGGCATAGGTATTCATAAACATCGCATAACGGATATTCATAATTTTTAACGTATCTTCTACAGAATATTCATCGGAAATCCCAAACATATAAGTTCCCTGCCTCAGATGTTCATAGACTTCCGATGCGGTCGCATTCCGCTCCTCCTCCGTCAGCTCCTCCACGGATTTCTTTGCATAGGCATTTTTCTTAAAACGAAGCTCGGCATTATCGCTTACCGTAAACTGCAGCTCACCCTTTTTGTTCTGCCGGATATAAAATTCGGTTGCCAGACTGCCTCCGTTTTCCTCAATAATCTGAATCAGCCGATGCAGCATCGCATTTCGGTCGTCGTTGTTGTCATAAGCGCCGACATCCTCTAAAGTAATGGTATAAGACAGCTCGTTATAAGCCAGCAAAACGCCATTGCAATCGTAAATATTTCCTCTGGTGGCTTTGATTTCCCGCTCCTTTTTGGATTCCTTTTCATTTTCTGCGACAATCTCTTCCTGATCCATAATCTGCAGCTCAAAAATCCGGTATACGAGCGTCGAAAATAAAACCACATATACCAGCAGCAGCGGCAATATTCGGGATTTGATGATGTTTTTGATATAGTCTAATACAATATCAAACAAGCGCTTATGCCTCCTCTTGATTCTTTGTCTCCAGCTTTTGGAGTAGTTTATGTAGCAGACGGTAAATAAACACCGAAAGGACTACGGTATAGAGCAGTTCCGGAAGTATGATTGTCCTTAGATAGAAAAAAAAATGAAGTCGGTTACGCAGCAAAAAGCCCAGGACGTAAATCATAAAATTATATAAAAAATCGCTTGCCGCTACTAAAAACAACGGGATAGTCGTATCATCATAATAGTATATTTTGTGGGCAAAGCCAAGCAGATAACCAATAACCATATAAATCAGGGCATAAAGCCCAATCAAATCTCCTTCTACCAGATCGATAAGCAGCCCGGTTAAAAATCCGGCAACCAGGCCGCCAAGCTTCCCGGAACGATAAGAGACCGCTACCAGCAGGATGATCAGCAGGTTAGGCGCAACACCGGCAATCTGAACGCCTTGCAGCAAGGTAGTCTGCAGCAGATAGCCTAAAACAATTAGGACTGCAATTCCGATCCAGCGTTTCATGGCGTATCCTCCTCTAACGGTTCCTTTTCCTGCGTAATGATCAGAACCATATCCAGTCTGGAAAAGTCAACGGCAGGTGTAAGTAACCCTGATTTGGTCATATTGGAAGGATCCATCGTCAGATTGCTCAAATATCCAATCAAAATTCCCGGATGATATTTGTCGCTTAAATAAGAGGTGACAATTTCGTAGCCATCCTTTACCTCGGCATCCCGTTTGATATCCTCTACTTCAATAAACCCATCCTCTAACAGCTCTAGATTTCCCTTTACCATACAGGTATCCGAAGATTTTAAAAACATCCCGCTGACATAGGTGGAATCGTCAATAATCGAACGGACTCTCGCCCAATTTTTCCCAACCTCCGTTACAATCCCTACTAAGCCGTTTCCAGCCATCACATTCATATCAATGGCAATTCCGTCTTCGCTTCCCTTATCGATACGGAAATTGCTGTACCAGTTGCTGCTGTCGTTGGCAATTACTCTGGCGGCTACTTTCGGATAATCCGCATAATTTTGATCCAGGTCGTAAAGCTTTCGGAAGTTGTCCAGCTCATAACGGTTCTGAAGCAAAATTTTATTTTCATAATCCAGAGTATAGAGTTCCTCCTTTAATCGGTTGTTTTCTTCTATCAGTTCATCGACACTGGCAAACCGTTCAAGACGATCTGAAATCCAGCTTCCGGCTCGGTTGATTCCAACCTGCATCGGGGTAATGACATTCCCTGCTGCCGCCTTGATCGGAGCCATTTTTTCCTTGTACCGAAAAGAAAAGAAAATCAAAAGGCAGCAGAGAATGATGCCTGCAATCAGTACAACTTTCGGCTCTATGGCAATATTCGTCCGTTTACGCATGGAACAATCCTTTCTTATTTTTCTTCCTTTGCCATCAAGGAGAAATTAGCCTGCTGATAAGCATAGGAAAGTGTGTCGATCTGGTTGTTTTCCATGATAGCGCCCAATCCCTTCACTACCATATTTTCCGGATCGTCCATAATATTGATTTTTAAATTGGTTTCCCGATGGAACAAATCTGCCAAATGCCCGATATTGGCAGATCCGCCTGTTACATAGACTCCGGCGTCCATGATATCCGAGGAAATTTCCGGGGGCGTCCGCTCTAAAATAATCCTTACGGCATCGACTATCGTATGGAGATTCTCCTGGATTGCCTCGTATACCATATCCGAGCTGACCTCTACTTCCTTTGGCAGTCCGGTCACAACATCCCGTCCCCGAACCATTCTGGTTACGGTTTCCGAAGGAACCGCGCTGGCGATTTCTTTTTTTACCATTTCGGCAGTCTTATCTCCGATATGCAGGTTATAGTTTTTCTTAATGGAAAGCTTAATCGAAGCATCGATATGGTTCCCGCCCAAATTGATCAACTTGCTTAAAACAATACCGCCCAGGGATAAAATCGAAACCTCGGTCGTATCCGCTCCGATATCCACCGTCATAATACCAGTCGAATTGGTTACGTCAAGTCCTGCCCCCAACGCCACACAGATCGGCTTATCCACCAGATTAACCCGCTTAGAAGGCACCTCAGAGGAAAGCACCAAATCTACAAAAGCTCTTTTTTCTACCTCTGTGATATCGGTAGGAAGCGCAATCAAAAAGCTTAGCCCTCTCGCCTTTTTCGGAGCCCCGTACAGTTGGCGGAAGCACTCGTTAAACAAACGGTGCATCGAACTGACGTCTGCGATGACTCCGTTATGAACCGGATACGTCACCCGGATTTTCATTGGCGCCTTTTCCATCATCTCTGCTGCCGCGTCGCCAATCGCCAAAAGCTTTTTACGGTTTTCTACTGCAATGACATTTTGCTGGTCAAAAATAACTCCGTCACCTTTTCTGTATAATTTCAGGACTTTCGTCCCCAGATCAATTCCGATGATCTTACCTGACATGGAATGCCTCCTCTTTCTGCCCTACTAGAACAGTCCCTGTTCCTTTAGGCTGATGTATTTATGATCTCCCATAATGATGTGATCCATCAAAGGAATCCCCAGCATATCTCCCGCCTCCTTTACTTTGCGGGTAGTCGCCAGATCGGCTTTGCTGGGAGACGGATCTCCACTGGGATGGTTATGAAGCAGTATCATATGGACTGCCCTGTACTGCAGCGCCGCAATCAGAACCTCTCTCGGAGTTAGAATAGACTGGTTGACCGAACCGATGGAAAGCGTCAGTTCCTTTAGCAGATGGCATTTAGAATCCAAAAGCAGCAGTAAAACATGCTCCTGTTCCAAATGCCGTAACTGCTCCATATAACGGTCGGCAATCCGTTCCGGCGAAGTAAGGCAGACACCCTCCCGATGACCGGCGGCTGCCATCCGCTTGCACAGCTCGCCAATACACAAAAGCTGCGTTGCCTTGACCGGTCCGATCCCTGGTATCTGCTCTAATTCTGCGCTCGTCACCCGATGCAGCCCCAAAAGACCCGGTTCTGTCTCTGACACGGACAATACCTCTCTGGCAAGTTCAACACAGTTGGCGTCCTTGGTGCCGGAACGCAGGATCACAGCCAATAATTCGGCGTCCGTTAAACTTCCCGCTCCGGATTCCAAACACTTTTCATACGGTCGCTCCCTCTTTGGAAGTTCCTTAATCGTTTTTCGCGCTGTTATAGATGTTTTTATCGTCATAGCTGTTCTTCTGTCTGTCCTGTTTGTGTATATCCTCTAACAGTCTACCACAACTTATCCCATTTGTATACTTATAATTTTCTATACATTTACAAGTAATTTCTTTTCAGATGGTTATTAACCCTGCTTCACTTAGCTTCTGTACGGACATCAAAATCCCCAGTTTCGCATGATACCAGGTCAGACCGCCCTGAAAATATACGGCATAAGGAGGCTTAATCGGACCGTCTGCCGACAATTCAATCGAGGAACCCTGCACAAACGCTCCTGCTGCCATAATCACCGGATCCCCATAGCCCGGCATATCCCAAGGCTCCGGAGTGACAAAGCTGTCTACCGGAGCGGCTGCCTGAATCCCTTTACAAAAAGCGATAACGCCTTCTGCCGATCCAAGCGTCACAGCCTGAATGATATCATGTCTTGATTCCCTTCCATCCGGCAATACCGGAAAGCCCAAAGCTTCATAGAGATTCGCAGCAAAAATCGCTCCTTTTAACGCTCCTGCTACGACCGTAGGCGCTAAAAACAACCCCTGGAAAAAAGCCTGGTTTAGCCCCAGCGAAGCGCCTACCTCCCGTCCTAATCCCGGACAGGAAAGACGGTACGCCGCCTGTTCTACATAATCCCGCTTCCCTACGATATATCCGCCTATCGGAGCCAGCCCGCCGCCCGGATTTTTGATTAAAGAACCAACACAAAGATCTGCCCCTACGTCCGTCGGCTCTAACGGCTCTACAAACTCTCCGTAACAGTTATCGACCATACAGATTAAAGAAGGCTTTATCTGCTTTAAAAAAGCAATCAGCTCCCCAATCCGCTCGACGGAAAGCGTCGGTCTTGTCGCATAGCCCTTAGAACGCTGGATCGTCACTAGACGAGTGGATTCTCCTACTGCCGTCCGAATCCCCTCCCAGTCAAAACTACCGTCAGAGAGCAAATCGACCTGCCGGTAGGTGATTCCATATTCTGCCAGGGAACCAGGTGTTTCGGTAATACCGATTACTCCGTCTAACGTATCATAAGGCTTTCCTACCGGAGATAAAATCTCGTCGCCAGGACGCAGATTTCCAGAGAGTGCTACCGTCAGCGCATGCGTCCCGCACATCAAGGAAGGACGTACGAGAGCTGATTCTGTGTGAAAGACATCGGCATACACCTCTTCTAACGTATCTCGTCCAATATCGTTGTAACCATATCCGCTGCTGGCAGCAAAATGAATATCACTTACCCGGTTTTTCTGCATAGCAGCAAGTATTTTCATCTGATTTAGCTCCGCTACCTGGTCAATCGCCCGGAAACGCTCCTCCAGTAAGGCTTCCTTTTCCTGTCCAAAACGCAGTACCTCCTCGCTGATTCCAAGCGACTGATAAGCTTGCCAAAGCGCACTCTGTCCGGCGCCGTCTTTTTGTTTTTCTTCTATCATAGTATCAGTATACCCTTTCTTTTAGTTCTTTTATCATAAATTCCAGAATTGCTTCGGTATCCGGAAATTCTTCCTTTTGTATCCAAATAACTTCTCTTTCCCTGCCAAACCAGGTAAGCTGCCGTTTGGCAAAGTGTCTTGTATCCCGTTTGAGTCGGTAGACTGCTTCCTCTAGGCTATACTCTCCTTCTAAATAAGCCAAAAGCTCTTTATAGCCAAGTCCCTGCATGGAAACCAAGCTTCGATTACAGCCTGCCCCTCGCAGCCTGGCAACTTCCTCTAGCAAGCCTGCCTCCATCATCTTTTCTATCCGCTCGTCGATTCGCTCGTATAACACACTGCGATCCTGATTTAAGACGAAATAGCAAAACGCATAGGGGGATTCCTTTTCCCGTTCCCTGGCGTTGTGAGCCGAAATCGGTTCTCCGGTCTGTCGGTAGTATTCCAACGCCCGAATCACCCGTTTGACGTTGTGCGGATGGATTTGCCCAGCGCTGACCGGATCTACTTTTTCCAACTCCTCGTGCAGCCACGCCTCGCCCTTATCCTGCGCTTTTTTTTCCAAATCCTGTCGGATATCCTTTTCTTCTTCTAAAACAGG
Organism: uncultured Lachnospiraceae bacterium; assembly: GCA_910585655.1. Lineage (GTDB taxonomy): Bacteria > Bacillota > Clostridia > Lachnospirales > Lachnospiraceae > MGBC131033. The sequence continues at coordinate 6,437 of CAJUFW010000087.1, read as the reverse complement.
CTCCTTAAAATCAATGTCATATAACACCGATTGGATATAAAAACCAGTGCCGCCGACAAGGATCGGAATATGTCCTCTACCATAAATTTCTTTGATATACTGTTTTGCTTTCTGTTGAAAAAGCGCCACATGGAATTCCTCCCACGGCTCTAACTCATCCAATAAAAAATGCGGGACACCCTGCTTCTCCTCTTCGCTAATCTTGGCGGTGCCAATATCCATCCCCCGGTAAACCTGCATGGAATCTGCCGAAATAATCTCTCCGCCGATCCGTTTTGCCAGCCGGATCGAAAGATCCGTTTTTCCTACTGCCGTCGGACCGGTCAACACCACCAAAGGAGGCTTTGGCTGCTTCATCCCTTCTAACCCTCTTTCCCTTTTTTATACGATTCTTTTAAATTTCTTTTCAATCTCATATTGGCTCATAACAATCATCGTCGGTCTTCCATGTGGGCAATGATACGGCTGATCCAACGTCATCAGTTCGTCCATCAGCGCCTGCGCTTCTTCTGTTGTCAACGTCTGCTTCCCCTTGACTGCCGCCTTACAGGACATCGAGGCAATGCGATCTAAGACCGCCTCCGGGGTATACAGCCGCTCGCTTTCCAGATAATCATCCAAAATAGAAGTCAGCATATCCGCACCTGCCAAATGAAACAATTCCACCGGAACCGCCGATATGGCATACTCCCTTCCGCCAAAAGGAGTAATCTCAAACCCTGCCTCTTTAAAATAGTCCGACAGCTCCTCTAAAGCAGACTCTTCCCTGGCGGAAAGCGTCAGGACAATCGCAGGCATCAGATTTTGCGACTCCATCTGTCTGTTCGCCAGACGTTTGACGGTTCGCTCATACAGTACCTTTTCATGGGCAGCATGCTGGTCAAGCAGATAAAACCTATCTTCGTACTCAAACAGCCAGTACGTCGCAAATAGCTGACCAATCAAGCGATGTTTCGCTCTTGCCTGTTCGCTCAAAAACGGAAGCTCTTCCTGTACAAGAACCACATAGTCAGAAGTCTCCTTGACAAGAGGAGTTTCCTCCGTAAGAGAAGTCTCCTTAGTAAGAGAACTCTTCTCAGTAGGAGAAGTTTTCTCAGTAGGAGAAGTTTGCTCGGCGAGTTTTGATGCTTCTATTGACTCTTCTTTTTTAGATGGTTCTGTTTTAAATGGTTCTGCAAACACCGGAGGAAGCGTTTGCGTTTTAGGCGTAGCGGACAACTTTGGAATGACGGATTCTTGTCGAAGGGTTTCCCTCCGTCTGACTTCAAAAGGTTCCGGCATCGGCGCAGGCTTTGGTATGCTTTTTTCTTTTTTCTCTTCTCTTCCAGGGCTGACTGCCGGAATCGGCTCCCGCATACGCAATCCTTCGCCGACAGCATGATAAATCAACTGATAGAGTGCCTCGGTATTCCGAAAGCGAACCTCTAATTTGGCTGGATGGACATTGACGTCGATAAAATCAGGCGGAACCTGCAGCAATAAGGAAGTAAACGGATAACGGTGCTGCATCAGATACGGCTTATAGGCATCCTCAACCGCCCGGCTGATCACCGGATTGCGAATAAAGCGTCCATTTAAAAAATAATGCTCTAAGTTACGGTTGCCTCTTGTAACAGAAGGCTTTCCGATATAACCGGTCAGACGCATCCGTGCATATTCGTCAGCAATTTCTATCACGTTTGCCGCAACTTCACGCCCATACAGATAGTAGATCACATCTTTTTGATTTCCGTTTCCAGGTGTCTGAAGCTTCGTCTGCCCATTGACAATCAGCTTCATCGCCACTTCCGGATGAGAAACCGCCATATGCTCCATCACATCCTGAATATAACTGCCCTCGCTGGCAGGCGTCTTTAAAAATTTTTTTCTGGCAGGAGTATTGTAAAAGAGGTTGCGGACTACCAGAGTAGTCCCTTCCGGACAGCCAATCGGTTCTAGCCCATGCTCTCCGTTGCTGCCCTCTTCCCCGCCTTCGATTACATAGCGATAGCCGGTAAACTCTCCTGCCGTCTTGGTGATCAGCTCCACCTGTGCAACGGCAGCGATGCTAGAAAGCGCCTCTCCGCGAAAGCCAAGGCTGGAAATCGAGAGCAAATCTTCCGCTGTACGGATCTTACTTGTGGCATGGCGCAAAAATGCCGAACGAATATCTTCTTTTTCAATTCCTCTTCCATTGTCGGTAATCCGGATTAGGGAAATCCCGCCTTCTTTGATTTCAACCGTAATCGCGCTGGCTCCTGCGTCGATCGCATTTTCCGTCAGCTCTTTTACTACGGCGCTGGGACGCTCGATCACCTCTCCGGCAGCGATTTGATTGATCGTCGTCTGATCTAAGACCTGAATGTTTGGCATACCTGCTCCCCCCCTTCCTATACCCGTTCTCTGATTTTTTGCTGCAACTCATAAAGCTTTTGGAAAGCAGCAATCGGAGAAAGATTCTCTAAAGAAAGCTCCCGCAGCTCTAAGATAACATCTTCATTTTCGGAAGATGCAAACAAGGAAAACTGCCCTTCCATCGCCTCCCGTCCTGATTTGTTTTTCTGTGGTTTGGAAGCGGTTTTTTCTATGTTCTGACTCGGATGAATCACGATATCATGCTTTCCTAATTCCTCTGACAGCTCCTTTGCCCGTACCAGTACCGAATCCGGAATTCCAGCCAGTCTAGCTACTTGGATGCCATAGCTTTTATCCGCGCCGCCTGGAATGATTTTCCGCAGGAAAATAATATCCTCTCCCTGTTCTTTGACGGCAATACAATAGTTATGGACACTTTCTAGTTTTCCTTCCAGCTCGGTCAGCTCATGGTAGTGTGTAGCGAACAGCGCTTTGGCTCCTACTACGGCGCTGATATACTCCACCACCGCCCAGGCAATCGAAAGACCGTCAAAGGTACTGGTTCCGCGACCGATTTCATCTAAAATCAAAAGACTCTGTCTGCTGGCATGGCGCAAAATATTGGCAACTTCCGTCATCTCCACCATAAACGTACTTTGACCGCTGGCCAAATCATCGGACGCGCCCACTCTTGTAAAGATTCGATCCACAATCCCGATATCAGCTTCCTTCGCCGGGACAAAGCAGCCGATTTGCGCCATTAAAACAATGAGGGCAGTCTGTCTCATATAGGTGGATTTTCCTGCCATATTCGGTCCGGTAATAATCGAAATCCGCCGATCCTTCTGATCGAGATAAGTATCGTTAGCCACAAAGGCTTCCCTGGCATTCCCCGCCGTCATCTGCTCTACAACCGGATGGCGTCCGTCCCGGATATCCAAAATCCCCTCTGTATTGATCTTAGGACGGTGATAGCCGTTTCGCTCTGACACAAGCGCTAAAGAGGTAAACACATCGATTCCCGCTACTGCCTTGGCAGTCTGGCTAATCCGCTTCATTTGCGCGGCAATCTGTTCCCGCACTTCTGTAAAAAGTTCATATTCCAGGGTAAAAAGCCGATCCTCCGCCCCCAGAATCAAGTCCTCTAGTTCCTTTAGCTCCGGAGTAATATAACGCTCTGCATTTGCCAGAGTCTGGCGGCGTACCCAGGTATCCGGCACCAGGTTTTGAAACGAATTTGTCACTTCCAGATAATAACCAAACACCTTATTGTATTTGATACGAAGATTTTTGATCCCGGTTTTTTCCCGTTCTCTCGCCTCTAACTCTGCCACCCAGGTTTTTCCCTCTGTCTTGGCTTTCCGCAGCCGGTCTACTTCCTCGTGATAGCCTTCTTTGATGATACCGCCCTCCCGTACGGAAATCGGCGGTTCCTCCGCAATCGCCCGCCCAATTAACTCATATAAATCAGCGAGAGGATCGAGCTGTTCTTCCAGCCGTAGTAACAACGCTCCGCGAAATCCCTGCAATAGCAATTTTATCGAAGGCAGCATCGAGAGCGAAGTATAAAAAGCAATCAAATCTCTGGGATTGGCGCTGCGGTAGCTCACCCGGCTGATCAATCGTTCCATATCGTAGACCGGATTTAAGTATTCGCGGATCTCCTCACGGGTAATAACCGACTCGTTTAACTCTTCAATCGCGTCAAGCCGTTCGTTGATGTCTTCTGCCTCAATCAAAGGCTGCTCCACAAAAGATCGCAACATACGCGCTCCCATTGCGGTTTTGGTTTTATCCAACACCCACAGCAGGGAACCGCGCTTGTGCTTGTCCCGCAGCGTTTCCGTCAGCTCTAAGTTCCGTCTGGTGGAGCTGTCCAGCACCATATAGCGGGTAGTCAGATACGGCGTAATCGTTAAAATATGTTCCAGGTCGTTTTTCTGGGTTTCATATAAATAAAGCAGCACCATCCCAGCCGCCGTCACACCGATCGTATAGTCTTTTAAGCCCAGTCCGTCTAAAGAAGAAACATGAAAATGCTCCTCTAAAATCCGTATACACGCCTCCTCCTCATAAAAACGGCTCTCCAAGGCGGATACCGAAATATGCAGCTTTTCCCGCAGCTCCTCCGTCAGTAGCCCGGAAGCGAAAAACCGATCGCTACAGATGATTTCCGACGGTTCAAATTTATATATCTCATCCAACAGCTTTTTCTTGCTGTCAAGCTCCGTCATATAATAATCCCCGGTGGTTACATCCGCCAGGGCTACTCCATAGGCTCCGTCCGACAACAGAATCCCCATTAAATAATTATTTTTGCTTTCGTCTAAAGACTGTGTATTTAAGTTCGTCCCAGGTGTTACAATCCGGATTACTTCACGCTTTACCAAGCCTTTTGACTGCTTTGGATCTTCTACCTGCTCGCAGATCGCTACCTTATAGCCCTTCTCTACCAGCCGATCCAGATAACCGTCCACTGCATGAAACGGCACGCCGCACATCGGAGCGCGTTCCTCCATTCCACAGTTTTTTCCAGTCAGCGTAATCTCCAATTCCTTGGAACAAGTCAGGGCATCTTCAAAAAACATTTCATAAAAATCCCCCAGACGATAAAAAAGAATACAATCCGGGTATTCTTTCTTTGTCTCCAGATACTGCCGCATCATCGGCGTCATCGGCTCCTGTGCCGCCATGCTTCCTCCCTCGCTTTTCTAAAACCGCCCGTCCTTTATCCGGATACAGGCGGTTGTTTTTCCTCATGATTGCTATGTTTTATCAGACTCCCGGATCGATTTGCAGATTCTCTCCGTCCGCCGCCTCTGTCGCCAGTTTATCGCAGCGTTCGTTTTCCGGATGTCCATCATGTCCTTTTACCCAATACCAGCTTACCGTATGCGGCTTGCAGGCATTTAAAAGCCGTTTCCATAAATCTACATTTTTTACCGGCTCATTTTTTCCACGCTTCCAGCCCTTTTTTATCCAGCCTTCCAACCAATGTTCGTTAAAGGCTTTGATCAAATACTGGGAATCCGAATATAACGCTACCTCACAGGGGCGGTTTAAAGCCTCCAATCCGACGATCGCCGCCATCAGCTCCATCCGGTTATTGGTCGTTCTAGTATATCCCCCGGCATACTCTCTCCGGTGTTCGACTCCTCTGCCGTCCACATAAATCAAAATGGTACCATAACCTCCCGGTCCGTCTGGATTTCCTCTGGCAGATCCGTCGGTATAAATTGCAACCTTCATAGGATATTTCCTTTCTATTATAACCGTTTCCATTCCTGCTTTGATAAAAAATGCTCTGCCTGTTCTCTGGCGGCTTCTGTCAGTTCCTCCGGGAAACCCAAGAGAGAAAGCAGGCGAATCGCATTACGGGACTGCGCGCGTCCCGGCTTTAACCGGTAGTCAAAACGCACATCATTTTCCTGTACCTCTTCACTGAAATGGTAGTTATCATACTGCGCTTCTAAAATCTGCGTCAGTTCCAGATCGTGCGTCGCTACAAAAGCCAATACCGGTTTTTTTGCCAATACAGATAAGATCTGAGAAGAAGCGGCAATCCGCTCTAACGTGTTTGTTCCCCGCAATACCTCGTCGATACAGCAAAATACCGGACAGGAAGCGCCGTTTGCCTGCCCTGCAGCATCCAAAATCCGCTTTAACGATTTGATTTCCACCATATAGTAGCTTTCTTTGCCAAACAGGTTGTCGGAAAGCGCCATCGAAGAATAAATCCGGAAAAAGCAACCGCGATATGAGCTGCAGGCAGCCGTTGCGAGCGTCTGCGCCAAAATGGCGTTGATGGCGACCGTTTTTAAAAAAGTAGATTTTCCCGAAGCGTTAGAACCGGTGATCAAAACAGAACGCTCTGTGTCAATCGAATTTTTAACGGGTTCTTCTAAAAGAGGGTGATACAAACCGACGGCAGAAAGCGCCGGTTTTTCCTGATCGTTTTCCAGCGCCGGAATACACCATTCCGGCAGATAGGCGCGAAAAGAAGCTGCTGCCATACAGCTATCCAACAATCCTATCGTTTCATAAACCGAGTCCAATTCCTGCCGATGCTTTCGGATAGTTGTCATCATCGAAGCAAATTTAAT
>CAJUFW010000086.1:2799-13767 GCA_910585655.1 uncultured Lachnospiraceae bacterium | reverse complement strand
TCTGCTTAGATACCGAGAAAATCCATATTTTTGATAAGGAAACCGAGCAGATTATCAGTAACTAGTTATAATTTCCCGAATGATTTGGAGAGTACCAGGGCGGTACTCTCCTTTTTTCTTTACATTTTGGAAAACTAATGATAAAATTAGAATATATGGAAAAATGATCTGAACGAATGGCAAAAAGGTGAAAAGGAAAATATAAGGAGTGAAAGGAATGATATCAAATCAGATTCTCCAAAATACCTTGGAGGGATTAAAGGGAATTACCAGGATTGACCTGAGTGTCATGGATACAGAGGGCAAGGTTTTGGCGGCTACCGTTTCAAATGCAGAGGAATATGAAAATGCGGTGCTGGCGTTTGTAGAGTCTCCGGCAGACAGCCAGGTATTGCAGGGATATCAATTTTTTAAGGTGTTTGACGAGCATCAGTTAGAGTATGTCATTCTGGCAAAAGGAGACAGCGAGGACGTGTATATGGTAGGGAAGATTGCTTCCTTCCAGATTCAGAACCTGTTAGTCGCTTATAAGGAGCGATATGACAAGGATAACTTTATTAAAAACCTGCTGTTGGACAACTTACTGTTGGTCGATATTTATAACAGAGCCAAAAAACTTCATATTGATACCAACGTACGGCGGGTAGTGTTTATCATTGAGACGAAAAACGAAAAGGATACCAATGCCCTTGAAACGGTACGAAGCCTGTTTTCCGGGAAGACAAAGGATTTTATCACTGCGGTGGACGAGAAAAATATCATTCTTGTCAAAGAGCTAAAGGGAAATGAAGGATATGAGGATTTAAACCGTACGGCAAAGATGATTTTGGATATGCTTAATTCCGAAGCGATGTCCAGAGTACATGTTGCCTATGGTACGATTATCAACGAAATCAAAGATGTGTCCCGTTCCTATAAGGAAGCGAAGATGGCGTTGGATGTAGGTAAGATTTTCTACAGTAATCGAAACGTAGTCGCATATAATAATCTTGGAATCGGACGTTTGATTTATCAGCTGCCGATGCCGTTATGTAAAATGTTTATCCGGGAGGTATTTGAAGGAAAATCACCGGAGGAATTTGACGATGAAACGTTAGCGACCATCAATAAATTTTTTGAAAACAGCCTCAATGTTTCAGAGACTTCCAGACAGCTTTATATTCACCGTAATACCTTAGTGTACCGGCTGGATAAGCTGCAGAAGGGAACGGGGCTGGATTTGCGTATCTTTGAGGATGCGATTACCTTTAAGATTGCGCTGATGGTAGTAAAATATATGAAGTACATGGAGAGCCTGGAATATTAGGCGTGTGACAGCATGGAGGCAAACTGGAACTTACTCACTACCGATAAAAGTGGGAGTCTTCTCTGACTAAAATAAAAGAACAAGGTGCTTGGAAAAAGGAGAAAAGAAAATGCGCGATAAGCCGGAGACGGAGAGAAGAAAACAGAGAAGTATAAAGGGTGAAATGCCGGTGATTGCCCTGGAGCATGTGTCAAAATCTTATCAGGCAGGGATTTCGGCGCTCCGGGATGTCAGTCTGCGGATCAGGAAGGGAGAATTTGTCTTTATCATCGGAAACAGCGGCTCCGGGAAGTCCACGCTTTTAAAGCTGCTCTTAAAGGAAATTGAGCCGACCGAAGGGAAAATATTTGTAAACGGCAAGATTCTTTCCCGGCTGCACCGGCGGCAGGTGGCGAAATACCGCCGTGGGCTGGGGATGGTGTTCCAAGATTTCCGGCTGTTAAAGGATCGAAACGTATTTGAAAACGTAGCGTTTGCCCAGAGAGTAATCGAAGCGCCTGCTGCCAGTATCCGGCGGCAGGTGCCTGCCATGCTGGCAATGGTAGGCTTGACGGACAAACAAAAGTCGCTTCCGCGGGAGCTGTCCGGCGGCGAGCAGCAGCGTGTGGCGCTGGCAAGAGCTTTGGTCAACAATCCGGTGATTTTACTGGCAGATGAGCCTACGGGAAATCTTGATCCAAGGAATTCCTGGGAAATTATGGAGCTGTTGGAGGAAGTGAACCGGAGAGGGACGACGGTGGTTGTCGTCACACACAATCAGGAGATTGTCGATATGATGCAAAAGCGGGTGATTACGCTGAACAAAGGCATTTTAATCAGTGATGAACAGAGGGGTGGGTATTCTTATGAAAATCAAAACCTTTCTATATAGCTTAAAGGAAGGCTTAAAAAGTATTTACCGAAACCGTCTGTTTTCTCTGGCATCGGTAGGCACGATTACGGCGTGCCTGTTTTTATTTGGAATATTTTACTTTATTTTGAGTAATTTTCAATATATTATCAAAACGGCAGAAACTTCTGTCGGTATTACGGTCTTTTTTGAAGAGGGACTGTCGGAAGAGAAAAAAGAGGAACTGGGAACCTTGATTGGCTCCAGACCGGAAGTGGATCGGATTCATTATCTGTCTGCGGAAGAAACGTGGCAAAGCTATAAGGAAAAGCATTTAAAGCCGGAGCTGGCAGAAACCTTTGGAGCGGATAACCCTTTGGAAAACAGCGATTCCTATGAAGTTTATTTAAACGATGTTTCCAAACAGAGAACATTGGTAAATTATATCAAAACGTTAGAGGGCATCCGACAGGTAAACAGTTCGGATATTACCGCCAGCGGTCTTGCCAGCTTTAATTCGTTAGTCGGCTATATTTCCGCCGCTATTTTAATCATTTTGCTGGCGGTATCAATTTTTCTGATTAGCACCACCGTAGCGATGGGGATTTCGGTACGGAAGGAGGAGATCTCTATTATGCGGCTGATTGGAGCAACGGACTATTTTATCCGCGGACCGTTTATAGTAGAAGGAATCCTGATCGGAGCTGTCGGCGCATTGCTGCCGATGGGCGTACTGTATCTGATTTATGGAAAAATAGTTACCGCGATCACAAGTCGTTTTAATACGCTTGCAAATGTTCTGACTTTTTTGGATATTCATACCGTTTTTTCCCGTCTGCTACCGCTTTCAATAGGAATCGGTATTGGAATCGGGCTGATAGGAAGTTATCTGACGGTACGGAAACATTTGCATGTGGTATAATGTTGAAATGTGGCGTTTTACAGGAAAGAGAGTGTGATAAAATTGGAGCGACGGAATAAAGGGTTTCGGACTGTGCTGCTGTCGATCCTGATTCTCGTGCTGGCAGTGCTTCCTGCCGTTACGGTACTGGCGACAAGTATTCAGGATGCCAAGGATGAAAAATCTAGACTGGAAAAAAGACAGGAAGAGATAGAGGAAAAACGGAAGGAGCTGGAAGCTAAAAAGCAGGATATCGTCAGCTATATCAAGGCGCTGGATCAGGAGCAGCGAAAGCTGGAAGAGCGGATTGCGCAGTTGGATGTTGAAATAGAGGCTGCCAGGCAGGAACTAGAACAGACTAAAATGGAGCTGGAGGAAGCAAAACAAACCGTGGCTGAGCAGTATGAGACGATGAAAAAGCGGATCAAATACATGTACGAAAACGGGAGCGCAGATTATATAGAAATATTTTTAAATGCAGAAAGCATTGCCGATTTGCTGAATCAGGCGGAATATGTATCAAAGATTGCCGAATATGACAATGAGCTGCTTGAGCGTTATGAGGCGGCGCAACTGGCGGTACAGGAAAAGGAAGCATCGATAGAAGAGCAGTTGGCAAATTTGGAGCAGCTTTCGGCAGAATTGAAGCTGGAAAAGGAAGCAAACGAGCAGCTTGCCGCAGATAAGGCGGAGCAGGTAGAACAATATAATGCGATGATTGATGAAGCCAACGACGAGATCAATCAGTATGAGGCAGAGATTGCCAAGCAGGACGATTATATCGATCGGCTGATTGAAGAGGAGCAAAGGCGTCAGGAAGAGGAACGCCGCCGAAAGGAAGAGGAAGAACGGAAGCGTCAGGAGGAGGAGCGTCGCCGCCAGGAAGAAGAGCAGAAGAATCAGCAAAATCAGAACCAAAACCAAAATCAGGGAGGCTCCTCCAACAGTGGAAATACAAACAATAGTTCAGGCAGTAACAGCAATCCGAACGCGGATGCGAATGGGCAGGCACTTTTAAACGGCGGACTGATGTGGCCGTTGCCGTCCAGTACCCGTATTACGTCTGGCTTTGGCGGTAGAGAAGAAGTGCTGCAAGGTTCTGGGACATTTCATTCCGGAGTGGATATCGGTACGCCGGCAGGAAACAATATCCTGGCTTCGGCTGCCGGGACGGTAGTAGCTGCTACCTATCATTGGTCGATGGGGAATTATGTGCTGATCGATCATGGCGGCGGTATTTATACCGTTTATATGCACAGCTCAAAGCTGCTGGTATCTGCAGGGGATTATGTCAACCAGGGAGATGTGATTGCTCTCGTAGGTTCCACCGGATTATCGACAGCGCCGCATCTGCATTTTGGCTTGAAAATAAACGGCAGCTATGTAAATCCTTTAAATTATGTAAGTTATTAAGTACAGGCGAGGCTTGAACTGGTTAGGGTCGTTACGAAAATGTGACAGGAAGGAAGTCGGATTAGAATGAAGGGAAATAAGAAATTTTGGGCTGGTTTGGGAGCAGGCGTCGCCTTGACCTTACTGGTGTGTCTGGGGATATTGTTTGTACAGCAGAGCGTAGAGCTTTCCAGGCAGCTAAGACAAGGGCAGACACTCGGCAATCCAGATAGTCAGAAGGATGACAAAAAGGATAAGGATAAAGATTCGGAGGATCGGGCGAGTTGGGAAGATCACCAGACCGGACTGCAGGGAGAACTGAACTGGGATACGATAGGATATAAGCTTGAGCTGTTAGAGGGGCTGTTGGAATCCTATTATCTCAATGATTTTTCTGCAAAGGATGTAGAGGACGGCTTATATAAAGGGCTGGTGAGCAGCCTGGGCGATCCGTATACGGTTTATTATACCGCGGAAGAATATGCGAAATTTATGGAATCAACTTCTGGAACCTACTGTGGAATCGGCGTAATGGTAAGCCAAAATGTCCAGACCGGAATCATCACTGTAGTGCGTGCTTTTACAAATGGTTCCAGCTATGAGCAGGGGATTTTGCCGGGAGATATTATTTATAAGGTAGAGGACGAAGAGGTAACAGGTATTGATTTAAACACGGTGGTTTCTCGTATCAAAGGAGAGGAAGGAACCTTTGTCAACGTAACCGTGGTGCGGGAGGGAGAAAGCGACTATTTGGATTTTCGCCTGGAACGCCGCCAGATTGAGGTAGATACCATAGAATATGAAATGCTGGAAGACAGTATCGGCTATATTACGATTACCGAGTTTGACGAAGTGACAGCCGATCAGTTCCGCGCTGCTCTTGACGATCTGGAAAAGAAGGGAATGAAGGGGCTGATTATAGATGTGCGGGACAATCCAGGAGGGCTTTTGGATAAGGTCTGCGATATGTTAGATCGGTTGCTGCCAAAGGGACTTATCGTATATACCGAAAATAAATATGGAGAGCGGAGCGAGGAATATTCGACGGATAAAGAATCCTTTGACAAGCCGTTAGTCGTTTTGGTCAACGGCAACAGCGCCAGCGCCTCCGAGATTTTCGCCGGAGCAATCCAGGATTATGGAATCGGTACGATTTTAGGAACACAGACGTTTGGAAAGGGAATTGTACAGACGATTTTGCCATTGAACGACGGAACTGCAATGAAGGTGACAATTTCCAAATATTTTACTCCAAAAGGAACCAACATTCATGGCGTCGGCATTACTCCGGACGTAGAATTGGATTTGGACGAAGAAATGAAAAAAGAGGCAGTAGTGCCGAAAGAGAAAGACAATCAGCTCCAGGAAGCTGTGAAATTGATTAAAAAGGGAATCGGAATACAGGAATAAAAATAAAACAAAAGGGAAAAGGCGATGCTTTTTAGAGGGCATTGCCTTTTTTATATGATAGGAAAGTTCTCCAAACTTCCCTATCATACAAAAAGCCCTCCGGGCGGGATGCACACTCGCACGAATGGAAAATACCGCTTAATCAGAAAAGAAGAAATAACGAACATACATTTGAAAAAATATCTATACAAACGCTTTGCTTTATGGTATAATGTTAAAATCAAAGAGCGTACGTTAGTGGATAGATATGATTTTAAGAAGAAAATATTGGAGGTGATTCTCTTGCAAAATAAACAAAAAACGTTCCCGGAACAAAGTTGTTTTAAGCTTCATTCTGAATACCAGCCTACCGGCGACCAGCCGCAGGCGATCGAGGCTTTAGTAAAGGGATTTAAAGAGGGCAACCAATTCCAGACGTTGTTAGGAGTGACCGGTTCGGGCAAGACTTTTACAATGGCGAATGTAATCCAGAAGCTGAATCTTCCGACCTTGGTGATTGCGCACAATAAGACGCTTGCCGCGCAGCTTTATGGGGAGTTTAAGGAGTTTTTTCCAGAAAATGCGGTGGAATACTTCGTGTCCTATTATGATTATTACCAGCCGGAGGCTTATGTGCCTTCTACGGACACCTATATTGAGAAAGATTCTGCGATCAACGATGAAATTGACAAGCTGCGCCATTCTGCTACGGCAGCTTTGACGGAGCGGAAGGACGTCATTATTGTAGCAAGTGTATCCTGTATCTATGGCTTAGGCGATCCGATTGATTATCAGGAAATGACCGTTTCCATTCGTCCGGGACAGAGAAAAGATCGGGATGATGTACTGCGGAAATTGGTAGATATCCAATATACACGAAATGATATGGATTTTAAGCGCGGCACTTTTCGGGTACGCGGGGATGTGGTAGAGATTTATCCGGTTTCCTATACGGACAAGGCAGTGCGGGTAGAATTTTTCGGAGATGAGATAGAGAGGATTACGGAAATTGATCCGCTGACAGGAGAGGTAAAATGTATGTTGGAGCATGTCGTGGTATTTCCTGCCTCTCATTATGTCGTTTCACCGGAGAAGATGGAAAAGGCACTGGGCGATATTGAAGAAGAGCTAGAGGAGCGAGTGCGTTATTTCCGCCAGGAAGATCAGTTGTTAGAGGCACAGCGGATTTCAGAGCGGACGAATTTTGATATTGAGATGATGAGAGAGACAGGATTTTGTTCAGGAATTGAAAATTATTCCAGACATTTGGCAGGTTTGGCGCCAGGCAGTACGCCGAATACGCTGATGGACTATTTTCCGGAGGAATTTTTAATTATTGTAGATGAATCGCATATTACGATACCGCAGGTGAGGGGAATGTTTTCCGGCGATCGTTCCAGAAAGCAGACCCTGGTCAACTATGGCTTTCGTTTGCCGTCGGCGTTGGACAATCGTCCACTGAATTTTGATGAGTTTGAGAGTAAAATCGACCGTATGATGTTCGTATCGGCTACGCCGTCTGTCTACGAAGAACAGCATGAGCTGCTGCGAACGGAACAGGTAATCCGACCAACCGGTCTGCTGGATCCGGAGGTCAGCGTCCGACCGGTAGCAGGGCAGATTGACGATTTGGTAGCAGAGGTCAAAAAGGAGACGGAAAAGAAAAACAAGGTGCTGGTGACAACGCTTACAAAGCGGATGGCAGAGGATTTGACCGACTATATGCGGGAGTTGGGAATTCGGGTAAAATATTTGCATTCGGATATCGACACGCTTGAGCGGGCGGAAATCATCCGTGATATGCGAATGGATGTATTTGATGTCCTGGTGGGAATTAACCTGTTGCGGGAGGGTCTGGATATCCCGGAGATCACCCTGGTAGCGATTTTAGATGCGGACAAAGAAGGTTTCCTTCGTTCAGAAACCTCACTGATTCAGACGATTGGACGTGCTGCCCGAAATTCCGAGGGACATGTAGTGATGTATGCAGATCGCATCACCGAGTCTATGGAGCGAGCCATCGGAGAGACGAACCGCCGTCGTCAGATTCAAATGGCATACAACGAAGAGCATGGGATTACTCCAACCACGATTCAAAAGAAAGTACGGGATTTGATCAGCATTTCCAAAAAGGCAGAAAAGGGAGCCTACGGCATTACAAAAGACGCAGAGTCAATGGATGCCAAAGAGCTGTCCACCTTGATTACCAAGATGTCCCAGAAGATGAACACGGCAGCAGTCGAATTGAACTTTGAACTTGCCGCAGAACTTCGCGACCAGATTTTTGAACTGAAAAAACAGCTTCATGACCTACAAGGCGGGAAATAAACACAGTAGGAACTAAAAACAGCAGGAACCAAAGGAGGAGGGCGCTTCAGAACTGGATGTATGTGTGTACAGCCAGTTTTGTAAGCGAAGGAATGCCTCTGAATTTGATTTCTGCGGGACTAAAAACAGTACCATACAAAATAGGAGATGGCACATGTGCGAAGGGAAAGTCTTCTATTTGGTATGGTACGGAACTAAAATAAAGAAAGGAAAATTGAGATGTCGGAAAAGCATTATATTAAGATAAGGGGAGCAAAGGAGCATAACCTAAAGGGGTTAAATGTAGACATCCCACGGGACGAATTTGTGGTATTGACCGGGTTATCCGGCTCCGGAAAATCTTCTCTGGCATTTGACACGATTTATGCAGAAGGGCAAAGGCGCTATATGGAGTCGCTTTCTTCTTATGCAAGGCAGTTTTTGGGGCAGATGGAAAAACCAAATGTGGAAAGCATCGAAGGGTTATCTCCGGCAATTTCTATCGATCAGAAGTCAACAAATCGAAATCCGCGTTCGACGGTCGGTACAGTGACAGAGATTTATGACTATCTGCGTCTGCTCTATGCGAGGATTGGGATTCCGCATTGCCCGAACTGCGGCAGGGAAATTCACAAGCAGTCGGTGGATCAGATGGTAGACGAGGTTATGAAGCTGCCGGAAGGAACCCGAATACAGCTTATGGCGCCTGTGGTACGGGGACGAAAGGGCGAACATGCCAAAATTTTTGAGCAGGCGAAGCGGAGCGGTTATGTCCGCGTACGAGTAGACGGAAATCTATATGAGTTGTCTGAGGAAATTAAGCTGGAAAAAAACAAAAAACATAACATCGAAATTGTCATTGACCGTTTGGTAGTAAGGGAAGGAATGGAAAAGCGTCTGGCGGACTCGATTGAAAGTACGATGAAACTGACAGACGGATTACTGGTAGTTGATGTGATAGACGGAGAGGCGATGAATTTCAGTCAGAGCTTTTCCTGTCCGGACTGTGGTATCAGCTTAGATGAACTCGAACCAAGAACCTTTTCGTTTAACAACCCGTTCGGCGCTTGCCCGGAGTGTTATGGAATCGGCTACAAAATGGAGTTTGACGAGGATTTAATGATTCCGGACAAGAGCCGGAGTCTAAACGAAGGCGCGATTGCCGTCTTGGGATGGCAGTCTGCCGGAGATAAGGGAAGCTATACCCATTGTACATTGGAAGCTTTGGCAAAGGAATACAAGTTCAGTCTGGATATACCATATCAGGAACTGCCGACAGAGATTCGCCATATGCTGATCCATGGAACGGATGGACGGGTGGTAAAGGTACATTATAAAGGTCAGAGAGGGACTGGCGTATATGATGTGGCATTTGAAGGTCTGATCCGCAACGTAGAACGGCGTTACCGGGAGACAGGTTCGGATTCTTCCAAACAGGAGTATGAAACCTTTATGCGGACGACTCCTTGCGCCTGCTGTAAAGGAAAGCGTTTGAAAAAGGAGTCTCTGGCTGTTACCGTAGGGGAGAAAAATATTGCGGATATTACGGAAATGTCAATTTTGACATTGCGGGATTTTATGATAGCGTTGGAGCTGACACCGACACAGGCGCAAATAGGGGAAATGATTTTAAAGGAAATCCGCTCCCGACTGGGCTTTTTGGTAGATGTAGGATTGGATTATTTAACGCTTGCAAGGGCGACAGCCAGTTTGTCGGGCGGAGAAGCGCAACGTATCCGTTTGGCGACGCAGATTGGTTCCGGTTTGGTAGGGGTCGCTTATATTTTGGACGAGCCAAGTATCGGTCTTCACCAAAGAGACAACGACAAGTTGCTCCGCACGTTAAAAAATCTAAAGGATTTAGGCAATACCCTGATTGTGGTAGAGCATGATGAGGATACGATGTATGCGGCAGACTGTATCGTGGATATCGGACCAGGAGCCGGTTCGCACGGTGGCGAGGTAATCGCCATTGGAACCGCAGAGGAAATCAAGCAGAATCCGGCGTCCATTACCGGAGCGTATTTAAGCGGACGATTGCAAATCCCGGTGCCGAAGGAACGCCGTCAGCCAACGGGTTTCCTTACGATCAAGGGAGCAGCAGAAAACAATTTGAAAAAAATAGACGTGGAGATACCGTTGGGCATGATGACTTGCATCACCGGAGTATCCGGCTCCGGAAAAAGTTCGTTAATCAATGAAATTTTATACAAACGTCTGGCAAGGGATTTGAACCGGGCAAGGACAATACCAGGCAAGCATACGGATATTTTAGGAATTGATCAGCTGGATAAAGTAATCGCAATCGATCAATCGCCGATCGGACGGACGCCGCGTTCTAATCCGGCAACGTATACCGGAGTATTTGACCAGATTCGGGATTTGTTTGCCTCTACCCCGGATGCGAAGGCGAAGGGGTATTTAAAGGGACGTTTTAGTTTTAACGTCAAGGGTGGACGTTGCGAGGCATGTGCAGGAGATGGTATTTTGAAAATCGAAATGAATTTCCTGCCGGATGTCTATGTGCCGTGCGAGGTGTGCGGCGGAAAGCGTTATAACCGAGAGACGCTGGATGTTCATTACAAAGGAAAGAACATTTATGACGTCCTGGATATGACTGTAGAGGAGGCGCTGGGCTTTTTTGAAAACCTGCCGTCTATCCGCAGAAAAATTGAGACGCTTTATGATGTAGGACTGGGATATGTCAAACTGGGGCAGCCGTCCACGCAGCTTTCCGGTGGAGAGGCACAACGGATTAAGCTGGCAACGGAGCTAAGCCGCAGAAGCACCGGAAAAACGATTTATATTTTGGACGAGCCGACGACGGGTCTGCATTTTGCCGAT
>CAJUFW010000086.1:0-2789 GCA_910585655.1 uncultured Lachnospiraceae bacterium | reverse complement strand
GCTGATCGAAATTCTGCGTCGTCTGTCCGAGGGCGGTAATACGGTAGTCGTAATCGAACACAACCTAGACGTAATCAAAACTGCCGACTATATTATCGACATTGGACCGGAGGGTGGCGACCGGGGCGGAACCGTGATTGCAACCGGAACACCGGAAAAGGTGGCAAAGAGCAAAAAGTCTTATACCGGGCTTTATATAAAGAAAATGTTGGAAAAGGGCTGATTCACATGAAAGAAAGTCATTTTTATGCCATGATGTCGCGCTTGAAACTGATCGACCGCTGGGCGTTGATGCGTAATTCCATGCCGGAAAACCTAAGCGAACATTCTCTGGAAGTAGCGATGCTGGCACATGCCCTGGCGGTCATCGGAAACCGCTATTTTGGCAAAGAATTAGACGCAAAGCAGTCAGCCCTAATCGGAATGTATCATGATGCAACAGAAATCATTACCGGAGATATGCCGACCCCGATCAAATATTTTAATAGGGATATCCAAGAGGCTTTTCAAGCGATTGAGGCAAATGCTGCGTACCGTCTGGTCATGATGCTGCCGGAGGAGATGCAGGAGGAATTTCGAGAAATTTTTGAGCCTGGCTTTCAGTATGAATACGAAAAAAAGCTGGTCAAGGCAGCAGATAAGCTCTCTGCGTTAATGAAATGTATCGAAGAGGCGAAAGCAGGCAACCGGGAGTTTGCCCAGGCGGAACAGGCGACTTTAGAGGCGATTACCGCTATGAAGCTGCCGGAAGTGGAATATTTTATGAAAAAATTTTTGCCCTCTTATTATAAGACACTGGACGAATTACAATGAATGTGCTAGAATACCTAAAATAGAAGTGGTTACTGGTCAAAAATACGGCTGGAATAGGAGGAAATAAGAGTGGGCAGAGAAAGAGTAATCGTACTGGATTTCGGCGGTCAATACAATCAGTTGATCGCCCGGAGAGTACGGGAGTGTAATGTGTATTGCGAGGTGCTTCCCTACAACACCAGTATGGAGAAGATTCAAGAGATGGCTCCGAAAGGCATCATTTTTACAGGTGGACCGAACAGTGTATATAAGGAGGAATCTCCTCGCTGTGGGCGGGAAATCTTTGAACTGGGTATCCCTATCCTGGGAATTTGCTATGGCTCCCAGTTAATGGCTTATTTGTTAGGAGGCAGTGTAGCGACGGCTCCGGTCAGCGAGTACGGTAAAACAGAAACTGAAGTGGATAATGAACATTCTCTTCTTTTTGAAGGGGTATCGTCAAAAACAATCTGTTGGATGAGCCATACGGATTATATCAAACAGCCAGCTACAGGCTTCCAGGTAACGGCACATACTCCGGTCTGCCCGGTTGCCGCTATGGAAAATCCGGCTCAAAAACTTTATGCTGTCCAGTTTCATCCAGAGGTGATGCACACCCAAGAAGGCATGAAGATGCTCTCCAATTTTGTCTATAAAATCTGCGGTTGTAACGGGGATTGGCGGATGGATTCTTTTGTAGAGACAACAATCCGCGAAATCCGTGAGCGTGTCGGTAGCGGTAAGGTACTGTGTGCATTATCCGGTGGTGTAGATTCCTCTGTAGCCGCCGTCCTTTTATCCAAAGCAGTGGGCAAGCAGTTGACGTGTGTTTTTGTAGACCATGGTCTTTTGCGGAAAAACGAGGGTGATGAGGTAGAGGAAGTCTTTGGTTCGAACGGTTCATATGATTTGAATTTTATCCGCGTGAACGCTCAGGAGCGTTTTTATAGCAAGCTTGCCGGAATTACCGAACCGGAGCAAAAGCGTAAAATTATCGGAGAGGAATTTATCCGGGTATTTGAAGAAGAGGCAAAAAAGATCGGTGCAGTGGACTTTTTGGTGCAGGGAACGATTTATCCGGATGTGATTGAATCCGGTCTGGGCAAATCTGCAGTCATTAAGTCTCATCATAATGTAGGCGGCTTACCGGATTATGTTGATTTTAAGGAAATTATTGAGCCGCTGCGGATGCTTTTTAAGGATGAAGTACGCCGAGCCGGCTTAGAACTGGGTATTCCGGAAAGACTGGTATTCCGTCAGCCATTCCCAGGTCCAGGGCTGGGAATCCGGATCATCGGTGAGGTGACAGCGGACAAGGTACGGATAGTACAGGATGCCGACGCAATTTACCGAGAGGAGATTGCGAAAGCCGGATTGGATAAGGGATTAGGTCAATATTTTGCCGCCTTGACCAATATGCGCTCAGTCGGCGTGATGGGAGATGAGCGGACGTATGATTATGCGGTAGTGCTACGGGCAGTGAATACGTCGGACTTCATGACAGCAGATTGCGCCAAGATTCCTTGGGAAGTATTGGAAAGAGTGGCAAACCGGGTTGTGAATGAAGTGAAAGGGGTAAACCGGGTCATGTATGATTTGACTAGTAAGCCGCCGGGGACGATTGAGTTCGAATAGTCGGAGCTAAGCCGCAAAGCCCGTAAACACAAGGGTTTGGCGGCTTTTTCTCTTTATCATTGCATTACGATTGCATTTTTCTATTCAACCTCTTTATGATATGCTGCGGTGTGCTGATTGCTTGTGTAATCTGCAATGCTGTGTGAAGCGGGTGTGTATGTCAGCACGCCCGTTAATTTATTGGCAACTTCAAGATTGCTGTTCGGGTACAAATGCCCGTATGTTCCTAAAGTGGTCTGTATCTTCTCATGCCCTAAACGCTCTTTAATCAAAAGCGGGTTTTCTCCCATGCTGATTAAAAGGGAAGCGTGGGAATGTCTTAACGCATGGATTTTGATACGGTGTACGCCTGCAAGCCCGGC
>CAJUFW010000085.1:6127-13897 GCA_910585655.1 uncultured Lachnospiraceae bacterium | reverse complement strand
TGTCTGCTGACGCAGACGCGCTCCGGCGCGAGAATTCCACTTTGTGGAATTCTTTCTCATATGATAGGAAAGTTCTCCGGGCGGGATGCACACTTGCGCGAATGGAGGATGTTGCCTTCCAGGCAGGAGTGTGCTGTGGTGGAGCGGCTGTGAAAACCAGGGATAGTTTTGGAAGTTGTATAAAATAAGGTTTAGAGATTCCGGGTGTATAAGCGGGAAAATACTCTTGATTTTTATAGCATTTTTGGTTAAAATAAGAATCGCGAGGTTTTAAGGAATACCTAGTAATAAAACGGGAGGGACTTACATGAAAAAGTGTATTCTTGTTGTAGATGATGACAGCATGAATTTGACCAGAACAAAGATTATTCTGGGAAAAGAATATGACGTACTCACGGCAGAATCGGGGATGGATGCGCTGATGAGTTTAAAGAGTACGAAAGTAGATATGGTTCTTCTGGATATTGATATGCCCGTAATGAACGGCATTGAAACCTTTGAGCATATTAAAGTCTTTGCCCCAGAGATCCCGGTGATCTTTTTGACCGCATCAGGGCTGGAGGAGGACGTTCTTAGCGCTATCAAGCTGGGGGCGGTGAACTATCTGAAAAAGCCGTATTATCCTCAGGAGCTGCTGAAACGGATTGCACAGGAGTTTGAGAAATGACGGGACCGGAAGAACAGATAAGCAGACACCTTCTATTGGCGTCTATTATTACGTTATTTAGCTGCATACTGAGTTTTGTCATATTAGTTATGACATGGGAACTTTGGATGATCCTGCTGGTAATAGCAGGATGCTTTAGTGTATGGATTTTGCATATTGCAAAACTTGGCTCGGATACATTTTATGAGAATTTATGTGCTGGATTGTTACTGACAGAATTCTTTTTCTTCGGTGTCCATGAATCCAGCCTTTTTGATATACCAGCGGTGGCATGTATTCTGGCTCTCGCGCTGTTCATGTTGAATAAAAAGTGGATGCTGCATATGATAGCAGCTTTGTATGTTCTGGAACTGCTATATCATGGTATGATCCTTCATACTATCTCTTCTCAGATGGAACATCAAGATATCGTTCGCCTGGTTCTTGGTGTTGTTGTGACCTTTGGAGGAATTGTGCTTGCACGATACTGGATTAATCGACGGAATATACAGCGAAAGTGGTATGAGCATGTATTTGAAGAACTGGAGACAACAGAGAAGCAAAATGCAGTCTTTCTGTCGAACGTATCCCATGAGCTTCGTACGCCAATCAATATGGTGATCGGTATCAGCGAGGTAGCACTTGCAAAAGAGATTCCTGCAGATATCCGGGCAGATATGTCCTCTATAAAACTGGCAGGAAAGCGTCTGTCTAACCAAATAAACAATATGTTAGACTATACAGAGATTCTCGAAGGTACATTGACCCCGGTTAAAAAAGAATATATGATTACCTCGGTGCTAAACGACGTACTCACAATGACGGCATTGCAAAGCAACCGACAGCATTTGGAACTGGTATTTGATATCGATCCCAATATACCCGCGGTTCTCATCGGGGATGCGGAAAAAATATCTCATGTATTAAAAATCCTGGTGGAGAACTCTATCAAGTTTACGGAAGAGGGTGGTGTAAATATCCGTATCAAACACCGGCAGGAGAATTATGGTATCAACCTGGTTATTGATATCTGTGACACTGGTATCGGTATGACAGATTCTCAGTTGACACAGATGTATGATGTTTTTTATCAGGCGGATACCGGAAGCAGTCGTCTTGCCGGAGGGCTTGGGCTAGGTCTTCCTATCGCTCAGGGACTGTTGAACGCGATGGGTGGCTTTGTTCATTTCAACAGTGAAGAAAAGCAAGGATTATCTGTTCATATCGTAATTCCTCAGGGAGTTATGGACGAGCGTCCGTGTATCGTACTCAACAATGTGGAGCAGATTTGTGTTGCCTGCTACTTCAGACCGGAAAAATATATCTGTGATGAGGTTCGAGGATATTACGATGGATTAATTTACAATCTAATGCACGGGCTTGGCATCCAGGGATACCAAGCACATAATTTTGAGACATTGCTTAAATTGCAACGCAGTCACAATCTGACTCATGTATTTATTACCCAATCGGAATATGAGGAGAATCAAGAGTACTATGAAGAACTGGCGAATACACTCCGTGTTATTGTAATCGCAAAAAGAGATTTCACTCTGAATAATGAAAGTCGGCTGTTTGTTATACATAAGCCATTTTCCGCTCTTTCTGTTGCAAATCTATTGAATGGAGAGATGGGAGAACGGGGGTTTGCTGAGGATCAGGCAGCAGGTCGGAAGCCATTTACCTGTGTCGGAGTTCGGGCTTTGGCAGTGGATGATGAAGAGATGAATCTTGTGGTTGCCAAAGGAGTTTTGGGAAACTATGGGATCGAGGTGGATACCTGTCTGAGCGGAAAAGAAGCGATTGCGCAGTGCAGCAGTGTTTCTTATGATATTATCTTTTTAGACCATATGATGCCAGGATTTGATGGTGTGGAAACACTGAAAAAGCTCCGCGAGATTCGGAATGGAATGTATCAGAATTTGCCAGTGATTGCGCTGACTGCCAATACGGTCAGCGGCGCAAGGGAAATGTTTCGCAACGAGGGATTTACGGAATTTATTCCAAAGCCAATCGAACGGACGGTTCTGGAACGAGTATTGCGGAAGGTTTTGCCGAAGGGCTGCATCCAATATAGCGTAACATCTGAAAATATGGGAAAAATTGCGGAAGCTGTGTCGATTGTTCCGGTGGACGTTCCGGATCATTCTGAGTCGGTTGAGCAGTTGACGCCTTCGGCAGAGGCTTCAGAATCTTCTTATGACCAGCTAGAACAGGCTGGAATCAATGTAGAGCTTGGCTTAGATTATTGTGCTGGAGATGAAGACTTTTATCGGGAAATGCTGCGACTTTTCAGTACGCAGGGAGCAGAAAAGCGAGCAGAAATTACCGCGTTATATGAAAGCGCTAACTGGACGGATTATGCTGTTAAGGTTCATGCACTGAAAAGTACATCACTGACAATCGGAGCGGAAGCGCTCTCCGCCCAGGCAAAAGAATTGGAACTGGCGGGAAAACGGGGCGATGTAAACTTTATCCAGGAGCATCACCGTGCATTGTTGTGTGCATATGAAGAACTTTGCGAACAAATTATTGAACTGTAGTTTTTGCTGTACTTTTCCTGGAAATATTACGATTTGAGGAGTGGGAAACTGCGTGATAAAAAAATGGCTTGAAATCATCACCGATCATAAAATCAACTTACATGAGCGTATGTTCCGCCTTGTGACAGGCATCTGTATGCTTGCATTGCTATTTACCATGCCTATGGGGCGAACGCTCTGGAATATTCTTATCATGGTGATATACCTGATTGCCATGGCACTGATCGTCAAATTCAGTATTCGGAAAAAACGTGTTCGTACAGGCGCCACTGCCATTGCGTTACTGCTCCTCACACTCTTTCCTGTCTGTTTTTTTACAGCAGGTGGGTTTTACAGCGGCGTGCCGGAATGGTTCGTTTTTTGCTTTGTCTATGTTTGTATCACCTTGCAGGGACGGCGTAGGGTTGTATTTTTTGTACTCTGTACATTGGAAACACTGATTTGCTATGCTCTGGCTTTTTATTACCCGGCGTTCACTATACAGAATGCACCGCAGCACGCTTTTTTTGACTCCGCATTTTCTGTGATTATGGTTGGTCTGTTGACTTGCGTTTTGCTTATGTTCCTGAACAGGATGTATGAAGAGGAAAACGCTATCACCCAAAAACAAAAAAAAGAGATCGAAGAGCTAAATCGAGCGGAAAATCATTTTTTCTCCAGCATGAGCCATGAGATCCGTACCCCTATCAACACGATTATTGGTCTGAACGAGATCATTATGCGGGAGGAAACCTCAGAAGAGGTGGCAGAGAATGCCAGAAATATCCAAGGCGCCAGTAAACTGCTGCTTTCTCTGATCAACGACATTTTGGATATATCCAAGATCAAATCCGGGAAAATGGAAATTATCAATGTTTCTTATGAAACAGGCGCTCTTTTCTCAGAGATTGTCAATATGATATGGATTAAGGCAAAAGAAAAAGGACTGGAATTCAAATTACAGGTAGATCCCTCTATCCCTAGTATGCTCTGCGGGGATGAGGTGCGTATTAAGCAAATTTTGATCAATCTGCTGAATAATGCGGTGAAATATACCAGCGAAGGCTCTGTTACTCTCTCTATCCGCTGCGAGCGCCAGGCGATCAATCGCGTACGTGTCTGGTACTCTATGGAAGATACGGGGCAGGGAGTAAAAAAGGAAAATATTCCTTATATTTTTAACGCATTTCGGCGGGTAGATGAAGACAGGAACCGTTATATTGAGGGAACCGGGCTTGGATTGAGCATTGTCCGTCAGTTGGTAGAGCTGATGGGCGGTAAAATCAGTGTGAACAGTGTTTATACAAAAGGTTCCAAGTTTGTGGTCATGCTCGACCAGGATATTGTAAATGACCAGGAATTGGGAACATTTACGCTTGCCTCCCGCACAAGAGTGCATGAAAACGAAACTTACCATCAGAGTTTTGAAGCGCCGGACGCGCATATTCTTGTGGTAGATGACAACGATATGAATTTGCTGGTGGTAAAAAAGCTGCTTGCAGAGACAAAAATTCAGATCGATACGGCTTCGAGCGGTGCCGAATGTTTGAGGCTGACACAAAATTATCATTATGACTGTATTCTTATGGATCATTTGATGCCGGAAATGGACGGAATTGAATGTCTTCATGCGCTGAGAGTCCAGCCGACTGGATTGTGTCAGAATGTCCCTGTGGTTGCGTTGACTGCCAATGCGGGTAGTGATAACCAACTTCTTTACCGGAAAGAGGGATTTAGCGGGTATCTTGCCAAGCCTGTCAGCGGCGCGCTGCTAGAGGCGGCTGTACTGAGTATTCTTCCAAAGGAACTGGTGCATCTGAATGAAGAGGCACAGCAGGTAGATGTGGAAAAGGAAATCTTGATCTTTGAGCAGGCGCAAAGACGCTCTATTCTGGTGACAACAGATAGTGTGTGTGACTTGCCAAAATCTCTCTTGAAGGAATATAGTATTTCGGTATGCCCATACTATGTCTGTACAGATGAAGGGCGATTCTTGGATGAACAGGAGATAAGGGTGGATGAGGTGCTGATGCATATTACTTCTGGCAGAAAGGGATATTCCCAGCCGCCTGAGGTAGAGGACTATGAGCAATTTTTTGCCCAGAAGCTGACAGAGGCGCAAAATATCATTCATATTACTATGGCAAAACACGTCAGCAAGGGATATCAAAATGCCCTTGAAGCGGCAAAGTCTTTTGAAAATGTCACCGTACTTGACTCCGGGCATCTCTCTAGCAGTATGGGGTTGCTGGTGTTGTGTGCGGCGTATATGGCGGAACATCATGCGACAAAGGAGGATATCATGGAGAATGCAAAACGGATGCGGCGTTTCATTTCTTCTGCTTTTATTATAGACACTACTGAGATGATGTGCAATTCCGGGCTGATCTCCAAGAAGATACAGATTCTTTGTGATGCACTTCTGTTACATCCGGTGCTTATGCTGAAAAAAAGTAAAATGGTAGTCAGACGTGTGGAACTGGGCAACTTTTCTCATATGGCTAGAAGATACATCAAGAAGACATTACAGGAAACCAGAAATATTGACCGCCGTATTTTATTTATCACATATTCCGGGCTGGATAAAGAAAAGCTCCAGTATATCAAAAACTTAGTGCAGCAGTATTGCCCGTTTGAGCGGATTTATATGCAAAAAGCTTCTTCTGCTATTGCCAGCAATTGTGGTCCAGGATCATTTGGACTGCTGTTTATGAGAAGGGATGATGTGTCGAACTCCTTTTTTGAGGTGCCTAACCAAAACGGGGTAGCGTGAAATGAAAGTGTTGAAAAAGCAACAGATATCAAGAACAAACATTGATGTCTGTTGCTTTTTGATAGAACATTCATACTTGATGTATACGGAAGAAAGTATGCTGTAAGGGAGGATTTTTCATGGGCGAACAAGAACCAAAAACAGAAAAAAAGAATATATGTGTTGGTCTGCTGGCTCATGTGGATGCAGGAAAGACTACCTTGGCAGAAGACCTATTGTATTTGAGTGGTCAGATACAAAAGCCTGGTCGAGTGGATCATGGAGACGCCTTTTTAGATACGTATGCTCTGGAAAAAGCCAGGGGAATTACGATTTTTTCTAAACAGGCAGAGCTTTCTTTGGGGGAAATCGGGGTGACGCTTTTGGATACCCCAGGGCATGTAGACTTTTCGGCAGAAATGGAACGGACGCTTCAGGTACTGGACTATGCGGTTTTAATTGTCAGCGGGGCGGACGGCGTACAAGGGCATGTGGAAACCTTGTGGCATTTGTTAGAGCGGTATCAGGTTCCAGCGTTTGTCTTTATCAATAAGATGGATCAGGAAGGAACGGAAAAAAACGCGTTGTTAAAGGAATTGCAGGAAAAATTATCAGATAATTGTATAGAATTTTCAAAAGAGGAATGTCTGGAAGTATTTTATGAAAATCTGGCAATGTGTGAAGAGGCAGTTATGGAAGCTTATCTGGAAACAGGTCAGGTAAAAGATACGGAAATTCGGCGTTTGATTAGAGAGCGAAAGGTAGTTCCCTGTTATTTTGGATCAGCGTTAAAGCTGACAGGTGTAGAGGAGCTGATGGAGGGACTACGGCTTTATATGGAGCCAAAAAGATATCCGGAAGAATTTGGGGCAAGAGTGTTTAAAATTGCCAGAGATGAACAGGGAAACCGTTTGACTTATCTGAAGCTGACAGGCGGGAGTCTGAAGGTAAAGACGCCGCTTTGTGGTAGGCGGTATCAGAAAAGAAGGATCTTAAAAGAAAAGGCAGAATGGAAAAATGAAACAAATAAGGAAACAAATAAAGAGTTTGAGACAGAAGATTCCTGGACGGAAAAGGTAGAACAGATCCGGATTTATTCTGGCGCAGAGTATCAGGCAGTAAACGAGGTCAGCGCAGGAATGATCTGCGCCGTAACAGGTTTAACGAAAACACAGGTTGGAGAAGGTTTGGGAATTGAGAGAGAGAATAAGGCTCCGTTGCTGGAACCGGTTTTAAATTACCAGATTCTTTTGCCAGAGGATTGCCCGCTTCTTCCTATGCTGGCTAAGCTTCGCCAGTTGGAGGAGGAAGAACCTCTCCTGCATATTGTATGGCGGGAGGAGTTGCAGGAGATTCATGCCCAGCTTATGGGAGAGGTGCAGCTGGAGGTATTCCAGGTTTTGGTAAAAGAGAGATTCGGAGTGGAAATTGCATTTGGACCCGGAAGTATTGTCTATAAGGAAACAATTTTAGAGCCAGTAGAGGGCGTGGGGCATTTTGAACCTTTGCGGCATTATGCAGAGGTACATTTGCTGTTAGAGCCGTTAGA
Organism: uncultured Lachnospiraceae bacterium; assembly: GCA_910585655.1. Classification (GTDB taxonomy): domain Bacteria; phylum Bacillota; class Clostridia; order Lachnospirales; family Lachnospiraceae; genus MGBC131033. The sequence continues at coordinate 6,428 of CAJUFW010000085.1, read as the reverse complement.
AGCGGGAAGCGGTCTGATATTTGATACAGATTGCAGTGAAGATATTTTGGATCGAAACTGGCAGAGGCTGGTGCTGACGCATTTAGAGGAACGGGCGCATCGGGGGGTTTTGACCGGATCGGAAATTACAGATATGAAGATTACATTGGTTAACGGTAGAGCGCATTTGAAACATACAGAAGGAGGAGATTTTCGACAGGCGACGTATCGAGCCGTGCGTCAGGGGCTAAAAATGGCAAAGAGCTGTTTATTAGAACCAATGTATGAATACTCCCTGGAGCTGCCGACAGAGAGATCGGAA
>CAJUFW010000085.1:0-6117 GCA_910585655.1 uncultured Lachnospiraceae bacterium | reverse complement strand
GAGCTGGTGGGACGGGCGATGACAGATATACAAAAAAGGTTCGGAACCATATCAGCACCGGAGTTAGTAGGAGAAAATGGAAGCCGGGCGATTTTAACAGGTACGGCACCGGTAGCGACCATGCAGGGCTATCCAATAGAGGTAACAGCGTACAGCAAAGGACAGGCGAAACTATTTTGCAGTCTGCAGGGTTATGCACCCTGCCATAATGAAGAAGAGATAATAGAGGCGATTGGCTATGATTCCGAGCGTGATTTAGAGCAGCCGACCGGTTCTGTGTTCTGCGCGCATGGAGCCGGCTTTTTGGTAGAATGGTATGAAGTACCGGAGTATATGCACTTGGAACCTTTTGCGGTAAAGCAAAAAAAAATAGAGGGAATCCAGGAACGGCAGACGCAGCGAATCCAGCAGGTACGGGAAGTGCAGGCGAGCAAAAAGCAGAGTGCGTATCAGGAGGACGAGCTAAAGGCGATTTTTGAGCGAACCTATGGGACGATTCAGCAGGAGCGAAAAACTTGGTCGAAGAAAGTGATCCGGGCGGAGGAACAGACGAAAGGCAGAAGCAGGGCAGAAGGGAGGAAGCAGGCGGCGCATAAGGCGGCGCAGGAATATTTATTGGTGGATGGCTATAATATTATGTTTGGCTGGGAGGATTTGAAAGAACTTGCAGAGACCAATATAGAAGCCGCAAGAAGCCGCTTAATGGATATTTTATGCAATTATCAGGGATACCGAAAAATGATCTTGATTTTGGTGTTTGACGCATATCGGGTAGAGGGGAATCCGGGTTCGGTGCAGGATTACCACAATATTCATGTCGTTTATACCAAGGAAGCAGAAACGGCAGATCAGTATATTGAAAAGGTGACGAAAGAAATCGGACGAAAACATCGTGTGACGGTGGCTACTTCGGACGCCTTAGAACAGGTGATTATCCAAAGTCAGGGCGCTGCACGTCTATCAGCCAGGGAGCTGCGGGAGGAAATCGAGACGGCAGAGGAGGAAATCCGAGAGGAGTTGGAACGACAACACAAAGGGACTGCCAGAGAATTAAGCGGCAGGAGCTATTTGTTTGATGGAGTACCAGAGGATGTAGCAGGACTGTTGGAAGAAATCCGACTGGGAAATAGTTTTTCTCAAGGTCAAAAAACGGGTAAAAAATAAAACAGGAAAAATTATTTCATTAGGATTGTTCACTTAACGTAAGAACTCTTTCCTGGACACGGATTTGGTTGTCTGGAGTAAGGGTGCGATAAAGTTTGATAAGACGGTATTCTTCTGCCGTCAGAGCAGGAAGTTCTTCCTTGGAAGGAGTTGGCTGATGATAGTCGGAAGTCAATCCGAGCAGAAAATCTGAAGTAGTATGTAGAGCTAAGGCGAGACGGACAAGCGTCTCGCCTTTCGGCTCATAAAGATTATTTTCATAGCGCGAAAGGGTAGCGGCAGTTGTCTGAATAGAGACAGCAAGCGCCTTTTGGCTGATTTCTAATTCTTCTCTTAAAAATACAATACGTTCTCCAATCGTGTTCATTTGTAAAAATCTCCTAATAAAAAGATGATATAGAATCACCCTTAGTATAACCAAAAAGTAATTTTCAAGCCGGAAATTACTTTTTTTATAAGAAAAATATTGAAATTACAATAATTATATGATATATTTAAAATTACAATAATGTAATTAACGAAAAAGGAATTACGGAAAAGATATTTCAAGGCAGCATTGTTCGGAAAAATAGGTGGTGTCATAGACATGAAATCGTTTAGAACATTGTTACCGGAAAATATAAAATCTGTAGACAGCTTTAACGGAGATTACATATTGGCACAGGAAAAGAAAACTATCTTCTTTTCTGAAACAGGGACAGGTAAAAATTCTGCCCGTAAAAAGGCTCCGCAGAAGCGGAAAAACGAAACAGGAGGGAAAGAGAAATGAGAAGGAAGGGCATCAAACATCTGGCTGCTTTTCTGGCGATTAGTCTGATATTGGCAGGAATGACTCCGGCTGTGCAGACAGAAGCAGCAAGTCTCTACAAAAGGTTTCCGACATATACCAGGTACGAGAACAAGTTTGGGAAATCTGGTATGACAGCAAACGCAGGAGCGTTGGAGAACCTGCTGGGGGCGAAAACCTATAAGTACGTTTATTTAAGAAACGTAAAAACGGCAGAGACCTATACCATTCCGGCTAACAGCAAATTTGCAGAAAAAAGGCTGAGAGTCAACGCGCCGCTTTCTAAAGTGGTAAATCATGCCTCAATGAAGATTGTAAAAATCTCAGAAGTCGCAAATTGGACGGAGTATGGTAAAGGCAATAGCTTTGCCGTGGTAGATACTGCCGCTAAATTTGAGGTAGGAACCGGCGCAACCGTGGAGAAACTCTATTTCCAGGCGGACAATGGGAAGGTTGCTTTGGATGTAAAAGGCGATGTGAAAAAGACCGGATTCTACGGAGACAAGATGGACGCGGAGGTTGTGATTAGCCAAGGGACGACGAAAGAGTTTCGCGTTGCCGCTAAGGACAGCAAAGTACAGGTTACGGTAGAAAAAGCCGCCGAAGTCAGTACGGTTAAAGTGGTTAAGGATGCGGATGTTACATTAAACGTCAATGACGGCGTGGAAAAAGTCGTGTTGGACGCTCCGGCAAACGTGATTATTACAGGCGATTCCAACAAAGTAAAGGAAGTAGCCATAGAGGTGGGAGAAAAAGCCGAAGGAGCGAAAGTAACGTCTGATGTACCGGTAAAGGCAGAAGTAGAGGCGAAGGCAGATATCACCTTAAAGGAAGGCGCCGAAGGTTCTACGGTAAAGAAAGCAGATGAAAAGGTTGAAGTAGAAATAAAAAACGATACCAAGAAGGATGTTACAGTATCAACCGAAGGAAGCACCAAAACGGAAACCGTGCCGAGTACAAATAAAGATACAACAGGCGGAGGAAGCACAGGCGGAGGAACAAGCGGCGGGACAACAGGGGGAGGCAGCTATTATCCTCCAAGCGGCGGAAATACCGGAAGCGGTGGTAACACAGGAGGCAGCGGGGAAGAGAAACCTCCGGTTACACCTAGTGCAACACCATCTGCGATTCAGGCTGTTGTAAGTGTATCAGGAACGGCTATTGCTCCGGTTACGGCAGTGGGAAGCAATGGAACGCTTACCGCATCTCTTACGGCATTTTTACCAGCGGAGATCAAAGTTGTACTAAGCAATATTGCGGCTGCTTCTATCAGCGCTATTACGATAGGCGGAGAAACAGTAACTTCTACTACTGCTGACGGAATAACCGTTAGTAAAAGAATGGAAGCAGCAGGAAGCATAGCAGTTGTGATTACGGAAACGAATGGCGCAAAAACTACCTTAACGATTACTGTAAAAGAAACACCAAAACCGGATGAAGCAGGTAATGTAAATCTTTCTCTGAACAAGTATGAAGCAGCATTTGGTGCGGATGGGTATGCTTATATAACATATGGTATTACAGGTATTAATAGTAATTCTGCTGAGATTTCAGGAAGCGCTATCAATAGCAATATCGTTTCTGACGGAATCAAAGTGAAAGTAAGCACGGAGGAACCAGCAGAAAAAACAGTCGTTTTAAAGGCTAAAAATGCAGAAACAGGTATAGTCTATACCGTTGAAGGCGCAACAGCCACTTCTCTTACTGTTACCTTTACACCGCCAAGTGTCGATCAAGTGGTGGAAGATCTGACAGCAAAGACGATAAAAACACCTGGAATAGTAGAATATGTTGGAGACGGAGCCTACAAGAGTTATGCAATATATTCCCAGGCAGATGTAGCAAAGGAAACATATCTGGCGATTTCCGGTTCGGCTATCAGACATTCTCGTAATCCGGAAGATATGGCAGTCGTATCCGGAAGCGGCTTGATTGCTGTGGCAACGGCGGCAGAAGGGATGACGGATACGACTTCTGTAGCTGTTTACTATACAAAGGAGAATGGCTTATATCGCTGGTGGGATGCTAAAAATGCCTGTGCTGGTGTAGATGCAGATGATCAGATCCATGATATTCTGTTAAATCATCCGGATAGCGCAGCAGACAGAGTTTATTACATTCTTACTTCTAAGAATGAACTGTATAAGGCAGATTTGAGCAGCAGTAATACGGCGATTAAAAAAGGTGACGCTACTCATAATGAAAATAAGATAACGAACTAAAATTTATTCTGCGGATTTATATGATTTGGAAAGAAGGATATGAGGTAAGGCAAATTTATCTCATACCCTTCTTTCATTTCTGTTCAAATTAATATCTAAAAGGAATGGTAAAGAAAGCGACTTGTAATGATTCGGAAAAAATGATATGATGAAAACAAGAAAAAATTAAAAAATCTTCAAAAATCAGGAGAGGAAGAAAGCGAGGGAGCGGAGAAGTATTGGAGAAAAAGAACATTAGAGAGAATGGAAATAATACAAGTAAAGCTGTTAGTACGCCATATGACGACGTGTTTCGTACTTTGTTAAATGATTGCAGGAACTTGATTTTACCCGTATTAAATGAAGTGTTTGGAGAAGAGTATACAGGGGAAGAGGAAATTGTTCCGACGTCGGAAATACATTATATCAACCAACAAGATGGATATGAGGAAAAGCGTATCACAGACAGCAGTTTTAAGGTACTCGGGAAAGAGGAAAAGAAGTTTTTATGTGAATGCCAAAGTACGGCGGACAGCAGTATGTTGGTAAGAATTTTTGAATATGTAACACAAATTGCCTTAGACGAGGGAGAACTGGAGGGGAATACATTGACTGTGGAATTTCCTCATTCGATGGTGCTGTTTTTACGGAGTACGAAGAAGACACCGGATACTATGAGCATTGAGATGAAAACGCCAGGAGGAACGGTGCGCTTTGGCGTGCCGGTGATGAAAGCGCAGCGTTATAGTTTGGAGGAGATATTTCAAAAGAAGCTGTTGTTCTTACTTCCTTTTTATATTTTCTCCTATGAAAGTCGATTAAAAGAGTATAATGAGAATGAGGAAAAGCTGGAAGCGCTGAAGGAAGAGTATAAGGAAATCGCAAAAAGATTGGAGCAACTGACAGAGCAACAGGAAATCAGTGTGTATACCAAAAAGACCATTATAGAGATGTCAGAAAAGGTGTTAGAAAACCTGGCGAGGAACTATCAACAGGTAAGGGAAGGAGTGTGTTCGGTTATGGGTGGTCAGATTTTAGAGTATGAAGCGAAAACTATTTTACTGAAAGGAAAAGAAGAGGGCAGAATTGAGGGAAGAAGGGAAGGAAGAAGGGAAGGTAAAAAAGAGGGAAAAACGGAAGGGAAATTAGAGCAGGCAAGAAAAACCGCAAAAAATCTTCAAAAATTGGGGTTAGAGGTGGACGCTATTGCAGAAATGATAGAGGTAGAGATCGAACTGGTGAGACAATGGTTGAGGGAGAATTAAGAAGTACGAAAATAAAAAGAGAGAAAAGATGGAGGAAGAAAGCGAGGGAGAGGAGAAGCATTGGAGAAAAAGAACACTAGAGAGAATGGAAATAATACAAGTAAAGCTGTTAGTACGCCATATGACGACGTGTTTCGTACTTTGTTAAATGATTGCAGGAATTTGATTTTACCCGTATTAAATGAGGTGTTTGGAGAAGAGTACACAGGGGAAGAGGAAATTGTCCCAACATCGGAAATACATTATATCAACCAACAGGACGGATATGAGGAAAAGCGTATCACAGACAGCAGTTTTAAGGTAATCGGAAAAGAAGTTTTTGTGTGAATGCCAAAGTACGGCGGACAGCAGTATGTTGGTAAGAATTTTTGAATATGTAACACAAATTGCTTTGGATGAGGGAGAACTGGCAGGGAATACGTTGACGGTGGAATTCCCTCATTCGATGGTGTTGTTTTTACGGAGTACGAAGAAGACACCGGATACTATGACCATTGAGATGAAAACACCAGGTGGAACGGTGCGCTTTGGTGTGCCAGTGATGAAAGCGCAGCGTTATAGTTTGGAGGAGATATTTCAAAAAAAGCTGTTGTTCTTACTTCCTTTTTATATTTTCTCCTACGAAAGTCGATTAAAAGAATATAATGAGAATGAGGAAAAGCTGGAAGCGTTGAAGGAAGAGTATAAGGAAATCGCAAAA
>CAJUFW010000084.1:7375-14089 GCA_910585655.1 uncultured Lachnospiraceae bacterium | reverse complement strand
TCCATTGGGTAACAGACATTTTCCATAACAGTTAGAAGCGGAAAAAGCTGAAACGACTGAAAAATCATGGAAATCCGTTCTCTGCGATAACGGTCTAAATCCATCCTGCTAAGAAGCTCTCCGTCTACAGACAAATCCCCGATTGCCGGGCGATCCAGTCCTGCCATTAAGGAAAGCAACGTTGTCTTTCCACTCCCAGAAGGTCCGATTACCGCACATAGCTGACCGCCTTCAAAGCAACAGGATACTCCCTTTAAGACCTGTTGACCGGTTTTCTGATATTGATATTGTACTTCCTCTAACCTTAATTCTGCCATAACACAACCTCCTATTTAAACCAATGTAAATTACGATAAACCTGCATTGTTACTCTTTCTCCTGCAACAACGCCAGCGGACTTCTCTTTGCGACTGCCAGGCTTCCAAACAAGATCCCGACCAAATTTCCCAAAAGATACAAACCTATAGCCACCCAAATGCCTTCATCAAGGTATTTATAACGCAGCCAGCCAAGAAGTAGCCCAAACAACGTTCCCATTAAACAAACAAGTAACTGTTCCACGCCAAGCTGAAGCCCAACGGAACGAGCCGGGCTTCCTAACACCCGCATGGTAGCCGCTTCTTTCCGCCTCTGTAACAGCAGCAAAATTTGAAAACCAAGTCCTATTGCCAGAGATACCAGAGCGGCTACCGGGTAAAGAATTCCAAACAAAGAAACCGTCCGTTCCAATGGCTCTACTACCTTATGTAGTTCTTCATCCCAGATAAAGAAACGAAGAAAGGAATACCTCTGCTCTTCTGGAGCATGTTCCCCCGAAACAATATCCTTTAGTTCTGCTTCTTTCTCCAATAATTCCCTGTTCTTTTGAGAATCAAACACAAACTGTGCCACTTGATAATAATAATTCTGTCCCACCAGTTCCTGTAATGCTGTTCCCTGCATAATAAAGGCGGAACCTGTATTGCCTATCTCCGGATTCGCACCTCCGATTGTTCCCTGATAGGAGCCTACAATCCGATAACCACAGCTCTTTATAGTCTCATTTGGAAGCGTATCATACAAAATTAAAACGTCTCCTGCCCCAAGTCCAAGCTGCTGCATATATCCTTCTGGTATCAAAACCTCACAGGAGCCCAGATCTCCCTTTTCTCTTTCCCTGGTAAAATAGTTTCCATTATACCCATGATAAAACTGTATCTCCAACTGCGAACCTGTTTTTTCTAAAAAAGCATCCCAATCATAAATTCCGACCATCGGGATATCTACCATGACGGGCTTTTCCGCCTCCTGCAGCCTTCCTGTTTCATCCGTCAGCCAAAGCTCCTTTGCCCAGGCAGATTCCTCCAGATAGCTTTCAGAAACCAAACCTGTTTCTAGTATCTCTGCCACAATCCCCGGCGGAATAAAGCCGCCGCTGTCCCGTCCATTTAAACTAACAGAGCTTTCTATTTTTCTGATTTCTCCTTCTATCACAGTATTTTGGTAAAGGGTTTCTATTTTCTCCTGATAGGACACTATGGTTTCTCTCATCCAGCCAAATAAAAACACCATTCCAATCCCTATTCCTACTAACAAAAGAGATTTTGCTCTTGTTCGTAGGAGATGTCTTTTCAAATAGCGAATTCTGGCGACAAATCTGCTGTAACCGGAAAGACGACTGTCTGTTGTCTGAAACACAATACTTCTATCCCGTTCTTTGATCTGCTGCTCCTTTTCCTTTTTACTTTCCTTTTCACTGTCTTGTCTGCTTTCCAGAACAACTCCAACTCCTCTGCTGCTTCCCTTTCTTGCTCCCACAGTTCCCTGTAAAAGCGGCAATATCGGTTTTCTGGCTAAAATCAGACTATAAGAAGCGAAAAGAAGAACTGCTAATAATAGAATCACTGCTATTATCAGAAAAAACCAGCCTATCGGCAAAGAAACCTCCGGCTCTCCTGCCGCTTGCCCCACGATCGGCGATACAACCGCCATCTCTTCTTCTAAAACTTCTTTAGGAGAACTTCCTGCCGAAGCCGCTCCAGTCAGAGAGGCTAATACCGTTCCGGCATCCCGAAGCATTTTCTGCCAGCCAAGAATGCCTCCCAGTATGACACCAGGAAACAAAACCCAGCCAAAGGAAAGCGACATTCCGAGCGCCGCCCTGCCTGCCGGAAGCCCTAATGCCCGTGCGATGGCATATTCCTTTTTTCGCTGTGACAAATACAGACTGCACGCTGCTGCTAACAGAACAGCAAGCACCATTCCAAATAGGAGCGCTCCGAATAACGTAGATCGTTTTAATTCTCCCGCTGTCTTGGAGAAATTTTCTGCGTTATTTTCTACAAATACCGCCTGATACCCTGCCTCCTCTAGTCTTTTTCCATACTCCTCTAAAAAACGTTCCTGATCGTCCGGGCTTTGCAGTACAAAGCTATAGCAATTCTCTCCTCCGCTTTCTAACAAATCACTTGCATACCCCTGAAAAATGCAGGAATTCGGCACAAACATCCTTATTCCATATACAGATATATAGGGATAATACAAATCATTGTAGATTCCAACAATCTCCCATTCAACCTCTTTCCCATTCCCTCCTACCTTCTCTTTCCATTCCTCCCATTCTTCCCATAATGTATAACCTGCCCAGCCATTCATCCCATGATCCTCTTCCAGTTTCATAGAAAGGATATCTCCTAACCCAAGCCCCCGAAGCTTGGCAAATTTCTCGTGAATGACACAGACCATTCGCCCCTCTGCATCATCTTCTTTTGTCAACATACGCCCTTCCACCATATAATATTTTTTAGAAGCCTCCTGAAATTCGGGCATCCGGCTCATGTTTTCTGTTCCTTCCACTCCCATCATAGATTGATTGTGATTTAAATACTCCACATAATCAAAAAGCTCTGCAATACCTGGTTTGGAATCGTCTATCTCACCAGATACCTCATAAAAATAATAAGTTTCCGATGGAAGAACTCCTCCCGTTGGAAGAACTCCTCCCGTTGGGAGAACTCCTCCCGTTGGGAGGAGGGGGAGTAAAATCAGTCTTGAGCCTGCGTTTCCCGACGAGGCAGACCATACGCCATTCATCCAATTATCTTCGTAATAATAACCACGAACGAGGTAATCTTTTCCTTCTACCAGATTTTCATATTCCTCTAAAAACACTTCATCCTGCTTTTTAGGATAATACCCTCTGGTGGTACTTGCCTCTGTTTCTATCCCTGGCAAGCTGCGGACACGGACAAGACTTCCCTCCGACATATAGTCTCTATAGGATGCCTCTACCGACTGAACACGAAAATCCAATTCATAATAACCGCCGCTCCCTTTGGGATTTTTTTCAAACCTGCTCCCCTCCAGGCGACCTACAAATATACTCTCATTTGTATGCTTATAGAAGGCAGATTCCAGAGTCATTCCATCTACGTCCGGGTTCTGCATATCCATCAGACGCCCATTGCTATACAGACGGATATCCTCTAATTCCAAATAAGGACACTCCGAGATGATCTCCTGTCCTGCCCGCACATCCCACTTCCCTGTCAAATAACCAATCGGACTGTAATACTCTTCTAATGCATCCGTCTTTTGTGCCACCAGAATCGCCTCTGCCGCATGGGACATAAAAGCAAAACAAGCTGCTCCCAATACAAAAATCAAAAGCAGCATACAAACAGGTTGTCGAAATAAAGCCTTACGATAAAAACTTATTTTAAACATATCATTCTCTCCTCCTTTTTCTCTTTAAGTAAAATAATGTAAAATACATCAGTTGTCTTACACTAAAAATCAGCCGGAATACTTATTACTCTGATACTGGTTATAAACTACTCGCTTCAATACTCTGTATTTGGATCTGAAATAACCTTATGAAAGTCCCTCCTATCTTGTCCATTTTCCTTCTTAAATTTTATTTTATCAACTCTATTTTCGTATGTCCATTGAAACTTTGGGAAATAAAAGTTTTCTGAAATTTCAGTGGGAATAAATAGACGCTCTGTTGTATAATCATTTTAATAAGGATGCCTATTTGGCATCCTTGCAAAATCAAACTATATGCCAGAAAAACCAGAAATTGAACCGCAAAGCGGCAGAGGAGGTAACGACGAACGCGGATAGACTCCCTCTATTACTTCTATTACTCTTCTTTTAACCACTCCTCAAAAGAAACCAGATATTCTTTTTTAACATAATCTTCTATTAAATTTCTCATATAACGATAATCTATCAAAACTGCAAGGGAAAATGCCTGTCTTAGCTCCATCAGGCAGGCTTCCCTTGTGTCCTTCTCTGGATAAAGCCTCTTGACACACCATGCTCTATCATATAAAACCTGAATTAGACTATATATCCTTCCCATATGGTATACCTCATAAATCATCTGTTCACTGTATTGAATAGCTTCCCAATGCTCTCCAATATCTCCCAAATGATTAATCAAATTGCCCATAATCAAAAAATATCCACTGATATCCGCTTCCTTTCCCATCGGATTATTTTGATAGCTAATCACAATGTGCCTCCAAATTTGAACGGCCTCTCTTATATTTTCTGACATACATTCTAAACGAGCCATCTGATTCAAAATCCGAACTTCCATATGGCTAAGAGGATAATGTTCGATATCACATTCTCTCGGCAAGGTCAAATATAACGCTTCCTCCAAATCCTCCTGCAGTTCTGCCTTTTTCCTTCGCTGCCTTCGCTTATCAAACACAACCTGATAATATAAGATTGCCTGACGGTTTACTATTTCCCCTAAATCCAACTTTCTTTTTAAAAATTCTAGTTCTATCTCTGCTGCCTGAAAATCCTTTTGTTCCATATCCAAAATTAATCTCCTTCTGGACTGAAACAAAGAAAAATCATTTGTCTTTAATATAGGCTGGTAATACTCTCCTTCTGCCCCTAACTGTTCCATCAGAAGCTGGTATGTACTTTGGTGTACTCTCTCCCCCTGTGCCAGACGGGAAAACGTGTGAGATGTCACTATCCTTGCTTTCACCAGCATCTCCTCGGTAATGCCTTTCTGCTGGCAAAGAGAAAAAAACTGATAATCCGCATAGATTTTATGCCCCTCTTCTTGCCAGAAAAGGTATATTCCTTCTGCACAAGTTTGACGTTCCGAACCAGTCCCCCTTTGTTCCATCTGCCCAAACAGAGCCCAAACGTCCTTTTCCGCCTTTTGAAACTCTCGGCTCCCCGGTGGCACCTCCATTCCCCGGAAAGCCAAAGCTTCATCCGCCGTATGAAATTTCCGCTCAATGTTAAGCTGCCCGCTCTGTTCTCTCATCCGCAGCCATCCTGTCAGAAAATAGGATCTATGCGCCTCCCGCAGCAGCTTTACTATACTATAATAAATCCCATCTGTTTCCTGACCTGCGGCATACTTTTTCTGTGCCAATATCAGCAATAATCCCGAATATACCTTTGCCTGCTCTATCTGCTCCGGTATCTTTTCCCAGGCATAATCACATAAATACTGGTATAACCGCAGGCTTTCCTCCTGTTTTCCCTCCTGCCAAAGTAGTTCTCCATAAAAAGACAATAAAGAAAGCTCCTCTTTATCATAACGTGTCATTTTGGTAATCTGATGAGGAAAGTATGGCGCTGTCAGCCATATTGCTTCTAGCGTCCCCTCTTTCAAGCTCTCTGCAGGTATTCCTGCCTCCAACTGTAAGCATAGGTTTACATGAGCGAAAAATTGTTTCCAGAATTTTGAAACAGATTCTTTCTCCTGTAATACTCTTTGCTCTAGCTTCTGACTCTGCTGTCGCGCTTCCTCCAGGGCTCCATGACTAAGAAACTCCTGAATCATCCGCTTTTGCCCTTCCAGCTCATATCCCGTTTTACTGTAAATCACTCCAAGCTGTTCCAACGAACCTCCCAACCGTTCTACAAGAGCCTCCAGCAAAAGCTTAGAGGGAAGATGCTCTCCTTTTTCAATCTTACTTAATTCTCCCTTCGTACACAACCCTTCTGCATACTCCATGGTCAGCCCTTGTTCCTTTCGCATAGTTGTCAAAAAAGAGCTGATTGGAGACGTATCTTTCTGTTCCCTCACAAAAGCATCCCTTCATTCTTCCAAACTCGGCGGATTTCATCCCGTACTTCCATCAAGGCAAAGCCCAATAGATTTTCCCCTTTCCAATTCCAGGGATTCAAGATTTGCTCGTCCCCTTCTCCCATCCGAATTCCCCAAATACCATCATAAGGGCTTGCCTCCACTAAAACGGCGTCGCCTGTGGAAAGTAAAAACTTCCTTAACTCCGGGCTTTGTGTAAATTTATAATAGTTTCCATTCAAAACAATAGAATACTTGACTTCCTCCCAAACAACTTCCTGAAACGACTTTACTTTTCTTCCCAGTGCCTTCATCTGCTTTGGGTCGTCGGCTTGCAGAATCTCCTTTCGTGTTTCCTCATCACCAAATAATTCTGCTTTGTTTGCCATCATAAATTGTTCCATACAGCAATAGGTATGGTTGACCGACCGGAAATCGGATTTCCACCATTGGCTCAAGCAGCCCTTTGTCACCTGTTTTTTAGAAGGACGCGCGCTCCAAAAAAACAAATACTCCTGCTTTTTTCCTGCCGTATATTCCTCTCTGATTTGCTTTAGAAAGTACTTAGGACGTCCTTTCTTCCGCCAAAGTTCTATTCCATAATCCCCTCTCTGATAATAGGTATCATCCTCTTCGTATTCTTCCTCATAGATCGGAAGAGCACA
>CAJUFW010000084.1:955-7365 GCA_910585655.1 uncultured Lachnospiraceae bacterium | reverse complement strand
CACACTCTTTCCCTACACGACGCTCTTCCGATCTTCGTATTCTTCCTCATCTTCTTCGCCCTCCTCGTCTACCTCCTGCCAGTACCCCTTCCAAGTCACAGGCTCCGGAAACAGTTCCTGATAAGTATTCTGCTCTTTTTCCGTCAGAGTCTCCCACCAACCTCCCCAACGGCAGATATACTCCTCGCCATAGCCCATTCGCCAGCCAATGGAATAACGTTCTATTTCCGGATAAGCAATCCATGGTGGCGGCAACATTGTCTTTTTTTCTTTCATTTTATAGTATTCCTCCTTTACCTAACGATTCCCCTAACGATTTACCTAACGCCCTACCGAAGCCGTACCTCTATCGCTACCGGATTGTGGTCACTGTACTGAAAGCCATAATCCAGAGTCTCCACTTTTTCTACTTCCACATTATCGGATACCAGGAAACCGTCAATCACATAATATTGCGTCTTAGGGCTGTCTGGATCATAGGGTTGATTCAGCAGCCGTGCCGACGGATTCGTCGAATCTGCCTGAAAAGAGAATCCTTCCGCTAACGATGCCTCTTCGATCACCCCGGCTTCAAAGTAGCTGGTATCAATCAGCGGATAAGCACTCGTATCTGTCGTTTCAAAGGTCTGGTTAAAATCCCCGCCCGCAATGCAGTAATTTCCTTTTTTGTATTCCTCTTCCAGCAAATCCATCAGCACTGCGGTCTGCGCCGCTTTTCCGCTGCCGTCGTCATAAGCTTCCAAATGAAGATTCACTAACACCAGTTCCTTTTCACTGCCTTCGATTGGCACACGCTCTACCAACAGACAGCGTTTGAGTTGGCAGGTACGAATCGGCCAGGTGTAGGTCGTTGGCAGGGAAATCCGCTCCGCACTATCCGCCCGAAAGGTATTCCAGGTGACAATTCCGGCTTTTACCCGACCAATCGTTTCCGGAAACGGATAAGGAACATACATCGCGTCAAAATTTTTAGCATAGGCGCTGGATACCATTCCTATCGGCAAATCCCCCACTCGGTTCAAATACGCCAGTTCGTTTATTCCATAGCTCCGCTTGGCGTTCGTATCTATCTCCTGCAAAAACAATACGTCCGGTTTCTGTTCACGAAGAATTCCAATAATTCCCTCCAAATATTCCTCTACTACCTCTTTGGAAGACGGGCGGACGACGCTGCCGCCATCCATAAAGAAATCCTGCTCTGCCCCCAGCCCGCCGTAGCCGATGTTAAAGGTCATAATACGGATTCCCTCCGCTGCCCGCTCCTTGCTTAAAGGTTCCAGATCTTCGTTATTCTCCAGCGTAAGCGCCTCCCGTTCCTTCGGGCGGTACTCCATCACCGTAAAAAAGCCCAATACCAAAACCACCAGCAACGCCAGGCTTCCAAATACAATCCCCAGCCATTTTCCTGCTTTTTTCAAACCGCACTCCTCCTTCTTTTCACATTTCCCGCTAATCAAAACATCCGAATTTGACAACATCAAAATGGTTCGTCTTTTCCTTAGTATAACATGAGCGCAACCCTAAAACAAGCCTGTCTTGCCTACCCCATTTTAATGGGCATGCCCTATTCGCGAAACGATTTTGCATGAGCAGATGCCGTAACAGTTCAAGACCTGCTCGAACTATTGCAGGATAGTCATAATATTTTATGGAGAAGATTGACAGAACAAAGCTTTTCTCGTATGATAGGAAAAAAGGAGAGGAAGAAGGAAAGGCTATGTCAAGCTTAGAAATAAAAGACTATCTTTCCCAGATAGGAATTCGCAGGATTACCGAACTGGATACAGCGTTACTAGAAGCCTTCGGAGCAGTAGAGGGAGAACGGCATATTAAACGATTGACCGAATTATTTGATCAAACTGAAAAAAGGCTGGTATACGGCGACAAAGAAACTGCCTATCTCCATCGGCAGGAGGAGCTTGTTGCCTATTTGAATCAATCCCTGCAGATGAGCCTTCTGGCAGCTTCCTTTTACGATCGGGTTTTTTTCCGCCGGGTTTTGGAATATCTGCTTTCTTATGATACTTTTTGGAACGGGAATATTTTAGATATCGGTTGTGGGAACGGAATTCTGACGTGTTTTCTGGCATTGAGGTATCCGGAGACTCTTGTCACTGGTATGGATTTATCCAAAAACGCTCTTTCCGTGGCAAGAGAGCTTGCACAAAGACTTTCGGTGACGAATGTGCAGTTTGTAGAAGCAGGTGCGTTGGAGCAACGAAAATACGACACCCTGTTTACCTGCCGCACGGTACATGAAAACATTGCCAGACGACCGCTTTGCGAAGAATGGAGCCAGACGGCGCTGACGCCAGAAGAGCAGATCAAACGACATGAACCGTATGCCAAAGAACTTTCCACACGGATACATGCCGGAGGGCATTTGATTAGTGTGGAACGCTATGAGGAGGATGGCGCCTATACCGGGCTGATTCGTGCTTTGGAGCGCTGTAACATTTACCCGGTAAAAGGAACGCATATGCAGTTTTCCTGTAAAAACGGAGATGAGACAGCGACCTTTCAGGCAATGATTTTTCACTCGTCAGAAATGAATCAATAGCTTCGTTTTATTATCTTATTAGAAAGTAGGCATTGATATGGAAATTTTAAAAAAAGAAAACTTCTATACAACGGAAGATATTTATGCTTTACCGGATGGAATGCGTGCCGAATTGATTGACGGACAGATTTATTACATGGCTCCCCCAAATACAAAGCATCAGATGTTAGTTTCGGATTTACATTATCAGATAAAGGACTTTATTAAGAAAAAAGGTGGAAAATGTGAGGTATTTCCTGCTCCATTTGCTGTATTCTTAACCGGAAACGATACAAATTATGTGGAGCCTGATCTATCCATTATTTGTGATAAAAACAAGCTTACGGATAAAGGCTGTAATGGCGCACCAGACTGGATTATTGAAGTAGTTTCTCCAGGCAGTAAGCTTATGGATTATTTTACAAAATTATTTAAGTATCGTACTGCAGGTGTAAGAGAATATTGGATTGTAGATCCTATGAAACAACGTATCACCGTTTATTTCTTTGAAAAAGAATTTGTAGAAGAGTTTTCTTTGGGGGAAGAGATATCAGTCGGGATATATGAAGGATTTTTCATAAAAATAGAAAAATAAATGGAACAGGAGAAGCCATAAAGCCTTTCTTTATGGCTTCTCCTGTACAGTTTTTTATACTGCTCCTGCCACACGAATTCCTTCCAAACAAACTGCCATCGGCCCTTCAAAGTCATCTTCTATTTGTGTTTCTCTGGAAAATACCATCTTTTTTTGTACCTCTAAAATCTGCCCGTTGATAGAACCTCCTGTCACCGGAATTTTCTTTTCTCCGTCGTAGAGAAAAGCCAGCCGGATTTCTCCGCCGAAATGCCCTGTAAAGGCGTCCATTTGAAAATCCGAAAAATTGACAACCTCCAAATATGGCTGCTGCTTCATTTCTTCCAAAGCCACACTCCCACCCGGCATCTGAAAACTGGTATACCGTCCGGTCGGCTGGATACCCAAATAATAAGCAAAACGATTGTTCCCATGAACAAGCTGTAATTTTCCATCTTTTACCAGTTCCCGATTCTTCATCGGAATCCCCTCGGCGCTATACGGCACCGTCGCCTTGAGGGTCAAATTGATTTTATCCTGTTCCACTTCCCCGCCCTGTACATCGCAGCCTATCTCAAAGCCGGAATACTTTGGATAAATCATCGAAGAACCAGAACGATCGATATAATAAGTTAAGATATCCTTTAAAAAGATTCCCGGCAGGATCACACGGTACTCCCCAGCCGGCGGTGCAGTTACCGCCTCCGCCCTGGCGCGGGTCATCTCCAACGCTTCCCTGACCTTTTTTTGCAGAGCTTCCGTCGGCAGGTTCCCTTCCTGAAGATTCTCATATTTGAAGTGCTGATAAGTTTCCACATCCTGACCTGTCGTACATTGCGCTACAAATTCTCCCCATACCCAGCTTCTTTGATAGCGAACATCCACCTTTCTGGAATTCAAAATATGACTTTCCTCCTGATAGGCAAATACTTCTGCGGAATTTAAGAAAACATCCTCTCTGGTATCTTCTGCAAACAAAGCAGCAGAAAAACGACGGGCAAGCTCTGTCAGAAAATCTTCTGACGTTCCTGCCAAACTAGCTTCTGCTTGGTTTTCAGAGCAAACGGCTTCCCCTGCATACAATTCGTAATACTCGTTTTTCACAAAATCCGCCGCATACAAGGCTTCCTGAAACAGCTTTTCCATCTCTTCCTCGGTAAAACTCTCCTGTACCATCACCGAAGAGGAACCCAGACAATGCTTCTCCCCTTCCCAAAACTCCTGATATACCACGACCTCCGCCTGTCTGACCTGCGCCATCCGCTGCATATCCAGGTTTTTCTTTATAAAAAACAACTCGGCAGATTCCTTTGTCGTTTCTGTCACCTGATATTGCTTCACTCCGCTTTTTTCCAAAGCAGATAAAATTTTTTCTATCATAACTTCCTCCCTGTTGCTCTCTTTCTATAAGCGTCTAACCGTTCGTTCCCTATCCCAGACGAATTCTGGCTTTTATGTAAGGGCCTCCGTCCGAAACCTTTACCCATTCTTTATATCCTTTGCCGCAGAAGCCTCCGCCTCCCAGCTCAACCTTCTCTGAAACCATACTGATGGATTTTAGCAAATCCGGTACATAACCGGTTAATACGATCGGAGAATAGATTTTTCCGGTCAGTTTCCCGTCCTTAATTTCCCTGGCGATAGCCACCATACATTGAATTCCCCAGTTTTTCGGATCCTCCATTCCGCTTTCCGCCTGCTCCAGCAAAAATCCATAGGAAATTGAGGCAATCATTTCCGGAAGCGTATCCTTACCGCCTTCAAAAAACGTATTCGTCATTCTTGTATAAGCCTTTCTCCGGTAGTCCTCCCTCCGTCCATTTCCGGTCGGCTCCGTCCCCAAATACATCGCTGACTGCGCATCGCTGATGCCCGCCTTTAAAATACCGCGATCAATGATAATGGTATCCTTTGCCAACACACCCTCATCATCAAAAAAGTAGGATGCCACTTCCTTTCCGGCGGCTGCCCCATCGTGCATAGTCACTAGCTCCGAAGCTACCTGTTTCCCGATAAACTGCTCCGCCTGCGCCCGCTTCTTGACAAACATGTCCATTTCCACACCATGTCCAAACGCTTCATGTACAATCATTCCCGTCACTCCCGGCGTACAAATACAGTCGTATTCCCCTGGCGTCATCGGCTCGCTCTCAAGCAGTTCCAATGCTACTTTAGCCATATCCTGCACATTTTCCTGGAGCTTTCCTAAGACTTCCGCTCCTCCCAGATTGGAAAAGCTACGATAACAGTCTTTGATCTCCTCTCCTCTGGATGCCATCACTGCCATACCACACGTCATCCAAAGAATATTTTGCTCCATATCACGGTTTTTCGACAAAAACAGCTTGCTGTACTTCTGAAAGCTGGCATAGGTCTGACAGTCTATGATCTTATCACTGTATGCCCGACCAGTCAGACTGGCTTCTGTCATATCCTTTAAAATTGCCTTGTCCCCATATTCTTCTGGATCTGTTTCATAATCCGTACTGTTGGAAAAGACTTCTTCCTCTTCAGAAAGCATCGCATAACAGCTCTTTTTGATTCCCTCTGGAAGTTCATCCGAAAGCGGAAGCAATGCCTCTTTAATCTTTCTTTCAATCTCATCCAGCCGATCCTCTCCGATTTCATTAAAGGAATATTCCGCATAACTGCTTCCGTCGTAGACTTTTGCCACAACTCCACGTCCGCAAAGCATAGCGTCCATTGTTACAGAGGTACTGGTTTTTGACACCCGATAGGTTTTTCCTACCGAATCCACTGCTAAAATCGACACATAGGGATAGCTTTC
This sequence comes from uncultured Lachnospiraceae bacterium, assembly GCA_910585655.1. Lineage (GTDB taxonomy): Bacteria > Bacillota > Clostridia > Lachnospirales > Lachnospiraceae > MGBC131033. The sequence goes on along the minus strand of CAJUFW010000084.1, from coordinate 1,464 downwards.
TAACAGCCTGTTTTTTAATAAAACCAGTGTCGGCTTGATTTTTCTTAAATATTCACTTGCCTTTACCTTCATGTTATCCTCGCATTCTGCCGCTTGGGCGGCTTGTTAATAAGATTATTATATCGTATCCGTCCGCTACATGCAAGCTTATACGAAAGTTTATATGAACCACTTTCCACCGTTTCAGCTCTGTCCCCATTCCTTATAAACTCCCTGAATCAACGCCACGCCCAGCGGTCCTAAAAACACACCCCAAAGCCCGAACAGCTTCATGCCCAAATAGATACAAACAAACATATAAAAAGGACGCAAGCCATTCTGCTTTCCCATCAGTTTCGGTTCCAGATATTGCCTTGTCAAAAAACAAAGCAGATAAATCACTGCCAACCCTGCCGCATTTACAAAATTTCCCTGAAGCAACGCAAGAAGCAGCCATGGAATCAAAATGGTTCCTGCGCCGAGAATCGGCAAAAAATCTACGATACCAATCAAAATCCCTAAAAATATCG
>CAJUFW010000084.1:0-945 GCA_910585655.1 uncultured Lachnospiraceae bacterium | reverse complement strand
GAGTTAGACGTGTGCTCTTCCGATCTATTATAAGCAATGGTGCAGAGCAGGATAATTCCTTGTGTTTTTAAATATGCCGCCCCACTTTCTGAGACACATTTACGGATTCTGGAAAGCATGGGATACCAACGCTGTCTGCGGATTTCTGCCAAAATATTGTCATAATCCTGATACAGCAGCAAGGAAGCCATCACCACAATGGTCAGCATAATAAAAAATCCGATACATCCAGCCGCCGCCTGAATCAGCTGATCAGGGAGACGTTCCAGAAAATATCCGTTTAGCAGCTCCAGCATATGTTCTAATTTTTCCGCCAGTAAACCTTCAAGAGATCCGTCAGGCAGGCCAAGCAACGAATCACAGTTTCCCAAAAGTCCCCAAAAGCTGTTCCTCCATTCCGGCATACACTCTCTGCAAAATCCGATAAACCGGCTTCCCTGCGCGCTGACACATAAAATCAGACGATACGCAGAACATAAGAAAAGAGCCAGCAGCCCAACGGAAAAAAGCAGCACCGACACCTGCTTTTTTAAATGAAGATATTTTCCGCCAACTACAATCCAGCTTTGCAGCAGCCGTACCAAAAACAACGCCGCCAAAAACGGAAACATCCAGGGCAATAAAAATCGAAAAAGCAAATATACACCCAGAGAAATGACTGCCAATTTTCCTGCTCGTATCCAATCCATAAAACCGCCGCTCCTTTCTTTTGTGATACCTTTTAAGCTTTCCGATCCTTTTTCTTTTGCAAGAGGTCATTTTATAGTTTCTGTCAGAAGAACCGTTTCATGTTACTATATTTTTTCCTCTGACGGATTTTAATCCCTTCTAGCATAGCATTGTCTTGCATTTTTTGGTGAAAAAGAATTCCACAAAGTGGAATTCTCGCACCGAGCGCGGTTGCCGAACGGCAACATCTTCCATGCGCGCGAGTGTGCATCCCGC
>CAJUFW010000083.1:7464-14195 GCA_910585655.1 uncultured Lachnospiraceae bacterium | reverse complement strand
TGTTTACCGTCATTCCATCCTTTGTGCTGATTATTTTGATTTCCTTTAGCGTCAGTCAAAGTGCGCGCGGAGTGACTTTAGTTGGTGTAATCATCGGTCTTACATCCTGGACATGGACGACCAGATCAGTGCGTTCCCAGGTAATTTCCCTAAGAAACCGTGATCATGTCAATCTGTCCAAGCTTTCCGGTCACAGTTTGCCGAGAATTATCATTCAGGATATTTTACCTTATATTGCTTCCTATGTAGTAATGGCTTTGATTTTACAGATTTCTTCAGCGATTCTAGCAGAAGCGCAGCTTTCGATGTTAGGCTTGGGACCGTCTACCACAAAAGTAGCGACGCTGGGGCTGATGATGAACTGGGCTATGACGGCGCAGGCGCCGTTAGCCGGACGTTGGTGGGCGTTTTTGCCGATCATTTTGTCTATCGCATTGATTACGTTCTCACTGAATCTGATGAATACCGGTTTGGATCAGGTGTTCAATCCGCAGTTGAGAGATTAGGAGGGAATTATGGGAAAAATAATGCTTGATGTAAAGGATTTAAAGACAAAGTATGTTACCCGGTTCCACGAAAGTGTCTATGCGGTAGATGGTGTGAGCCTGCAGATTGAAGAGGGGAAATCCTTAGGGATTGCCGGGGAATCCGGCTGCGGGAAGTCAACGCTTGCCCTAAGTCTGATGGGATACTACTTTGCACCGCTGCATTATATAAGCGGAAGTATTACGATAGACGGAATGAATATTTCGGATATGACGCCGGATCAGGTGCGGAAAAACGTCCTGGGAAATGAGATTGCCTATATTCCGCAGGCGGCGATGAACGCCTTAAACCCGACACAGAAAATCATCCGCTTTATTGAGGATGTGCTGCATGCTCATGATACCAAGCTCAGTAAAAAAGAAATATACGATCTCGCGAAAGAGCGTTTTGAGATATTGGGGCTTCCAGCCAGTGTATTAGACCGTCATGCGGTAGAGCTTTCCGGCGGAATGAAGCAGCGTACGGTTATCGCGATTTCCACGATTCTTTCTCCAAAGGTGCTGATTGCCGACGAACCGTCCTCGGCATTAGACGTTACGAGCCAGAAGATGGTTATTAAAATGATGCGTGAGCTGATGGAAAAGGGCTTTATTCGTTCGATGATTTTTATTACGCATGAGCTTCCGCTGCTTTATAACGTAACAGATGATATTATGGTAATGTATGCCGGGCAGATCGTAGAAAAGGGAACGGCAAAGGAAATGGTCTTTGATTCGCTTCATCCATATACGAATGGTCTGATGGGTTCGATTATCGTACCGGAGTCAGGCACCAGGGATGTGAAGCTGACCGCTATTCCGGGTACGCCGCCGAATCTCAAAAAACCTCCGGCAGGCTGTCGTTTTGCCGAGCGCTGCCGCTATGCGACTGCCGAATGTCGTGGAATGGCAGTCGAAATGAAGGAGGCAGGGGCAGGAAGATCCTATCGCTGCCGGATATCAGAAGACAAGCTGAGGGAGGTGTATGCCCGTGAGTAAGATAGAAAGGGAAAAACGTGCCAAGTGTCTGGCGGGAACCGGTGTGACAAAAGTATTTGGAGTAGGAAATGCCAGAAATGTTGCGGTGGATCATGTGGATTTTGACTTTAGAGAAGGTGAGATCATTTCTATCGTTGGAGAAAGCGGCAGCGGGAAAACTACGCTTTCTAAGATGATTCTAGGCTTGATCAGCGTGACGGAGGGTGAGATTGAATACCAGGGGAAGCCGCGGGATATCAAAAGCCACGCGAAGAAAAAGGAATATTGGAAGGGAATTCAGGCGATTTTCCAGGATCCGTTTTCCTCTTACAATATGTTCAATAAAATCGACTCGGTGCTGCTAGACTGTATCAATATGCGGGGTGGTAGAAACCTGCCGAAAGCGGAAAAAGAAGCGATGATGACGGAGGCTTGCAGCTTTGTCAATTTAAAATACGCCGAACTGACGAATAAATACCCGTTTGAGCTGTCCGGCGGGCAGATGCAGCGTCTGATGATTGCCCGAATCTTTTTACTAAAACCAAAGATTTTGCTCGCCGACGAGCCGACCTCTATGATTGACGCCTGTTCGAGAGCGACGATTCTTGACATGCTTTTAAAGCTGCGGGATGAAATCAATATGACGATTATTTTTATCACGCACGATATCGGTCTTGCTTATTATGTATCCGATATGGTCTACATTATGGAACATGGAAAATTCGTAGAAGTCGGGACTGCAGACGAGGTGATTTTAAATCCAAAGGCGGATTATACCAAGCGTCTGATCAGCGATGTGCCAAAAATCCATGAAGAGTGGGATCTTTCCACGGTATAAAATCGTGTTTTAGTAGGAAAAGAGAAAAAGAAGAACATAAAAAAGGAAGGAATCATACCAGAGGGGATTCCTTCCTTTTTACATGAAGAAAAGTTCTCCGAACTTCCCTATCATATGTTATGTACGGAAAAAGAAATCGGGGAATCGGGGAATCAGGAAATTTCCACCGGTCCGGCTACTTTGCAGGCAGAGCGCGGCAGGGCATCCTTGGAATTCTTCCATGGTGCGTCGGCGTTGCGGTAGTCGAATTTGTCGGTAAACCATTCCAAATCGTCCCGTACCCGTTTCATATTGTCAAGGTAAAGCCGGTCAAGGTCGCCAAGAAAGCTTTCTAACAGTTTTCCGGACAGCTCGCCAGGCGCCATATCGCGTAAAATTCCATAATGAGGAGTACAGAATCCTTTGGAAGTCCGCAACGTTTTCCGGAAGTCCTCATCGTTTTTATAAAGATAAAAGACAGTGGCAAGGTAACGCTGGTACATATCGTTGATTCGATTGCAGATATAACAGGAATGATTGAGGGATTCGATATAAGCGGAAATAGAAGTAGTGCCTGGTTTTACAGGGGTCTTTTTACGAAAGAGACCGCCTCCGCCAGAAACAGGCTGCTCATTGGCAGCTCCGGCTTGTAAGCCTTCGATATCCGAGATAATCCGATCCATATGGGTCTTTAGCATCAGCCCAAGTCCAAGGCGATTTTGGTTTTGATAGAGCTGTTCTAAATGGTGTCCGCAAAAGCCGACCCGATCCGTTTCCATACGGATATCGTCCTCCATATAGCTTGGTCCCATCGTAAATTCAATCGCATTGGCTTCCAAAGAATGATAGATCCGGCAAATCGGGCATTCCTCATTGGCATGGAACGCATCGTTGACCGGAATGGTATATAGCTTTTCCTTCATAGATAAAACCTCCGTTTGTTTGTGTCCTGCTGCTATTATAGCGTATTTTACCGGAGGTGTAAAGAGGAGCTAGAACGGCATTAAAACGCCGTTGACATTGGCAAATCCATTAGCTGGCTGCAGACTTGGAATTGCAACGGTGTTCTTTTTTTGTGTGCTGCGGCTTCTCTGCATGTTTTTTTTAGTCGTTAGAGCGGTCTGTGGTTTTCTGGTAAACATAGTGTTCCTCCTTTTAAAATTACTCCTGGCAGGAGCCCTCAAAGATTCAGGTTCAGCCGGGTTAATCGGGTCGCAGGGATTAGTCCGGCTTACCCCTGAATCCGCTTTTATTATATGAAAAAACAGGATTCTGTCAAGTCGGAAGAGAGTGAGGGAAGAAAGAAAAAATAGAAGAGATTGCATAAAAAAAGATGGAAATAAAATAAAAAGTTGGAAAATAAGACGAAAGAAAGTTTATATACATCACAAAAATATAGGTAGATCTGACTGATATATAGAGAAAAAATTCCTTGTGACACAGTGAATTTATAAAAATTTTATAAGACATTGTGTAAAAGGGGTGGTATAAGCATGTAGAAAAGAAAATTTTGGGAAAATAAAATTAAATATTACAAATTTTTCCTTGTGCAATCTGCTTTTCTGCTCCTATTTCTGGTTTTAAAAGAGTGCGTTTAGAAAGTGACTTTTGTGCGGGTGCGACGCTTTAGAAAAAGGGAAGTAAGCAACAGACAGAAGGCTCCTAATAGTACAATCAATACGCAGACAACGGCGCAGTGAAAGAAGAAGGTATCCGGCAGCAGTAAAATGATCGGATCGGTAGCTGAGTCAAAGAGCCAGTAATCATTTGAGAAGAGCAATTTATGAAACAAAACAAAGGCATCCTCAAAACGGAACGCAATGGCGGCGCCGACTAAGGTTGGCAGCAGCACGACGATCAGAGCAGAGAACCCAAGACCGCTAGAAAGCGTATATTGTTTTTTTTGAAAATAAAGTAACGGCAGTAAGAGAAAAAAGCTGATAACGCCAAGCAGAAAAATTCCCATAAAAAGCTGTTTGACCTCCATAAAATGGATCAACGCTTCCGTAGAGGAAGGAAGATCCGGAAAGGCAAGCGGATGGGAAGAAAACGGGGAATTATAATCGATCAGAGCGTCGTAATTTGCCCGGATTTGGGCGGCAGAAAGACCATAAGTCCCTTCCAAGCCCAGACGAGAAACATCCCAGTAATATAAGGGACGAAAATAGAGAACAAAAGCAGCCGCCAGAGAAAGAAATAAAAAGGTAAAGGAAACGCCGGATAAAAAAACGATGAACATCTGGGACAGCCCCTGCCTTGGACGGTGATTTCGCTGTTTCATAGGATACCTCCTCTATTAAAAACATGGAGCAGCGCCCGGATACCTGTTATCCGGGCGCTGCGGCACAGTTCGTTTATTCAGGGATTATGTCGGCTCCCTGTTGAAATAGGACAGCTTAGGAAAGCTTCGTAACGTTGGCAGCCTGTGGACCGTTTGTCCCATCGACTACCTCAAACTCCACCTGCTCGCCTTCTTCTAATACCTTGAAGCCGTCCATATTGATTGCGGAAAAATGTACAAATACGTCATTTCCCTCTTCGTCGGATAAGAATCCGTATCCTTTTTTGGCGTTGAACCATTTTACTGTACCCTTTTTCATGAAATAGTGCCTCCTGCTGTAATAATTTCTGTCCTTCTGTCCGCTAAAAGCGGGTGATCCAGAACCATTATTACTGTATCATAAATTGTATTTGCTGTCAATTCCCTTGGTATAAAAAAACACAGGAGAAAAACTATTTGATATCCTATGATACAAAAACTCTGGGAAGAATTCTTCTATAAAAAAGATATGTAAAAACTTCTCGAAAAAAAAGGAAAAGCGTGGTATACTATAGGACGATATCAAAAATAAGGAGCGAGGATAAAGGGATGGTAAGGGAACATCAGAAAAAAGAAGTATTTCGTATGCTGGCAGCGATAGGTGGAAGCTTTCTTTTCGCCCTAGGAGCAAATGTATTTATTGTTCCTATGGGCTTTTACAATGGCGGTATTCTGGGAGCGGCACAGCTAATCAGAACCTTTTTAGTAGGTTTGCTGCATCTGGATATGGGGAAGCTAGACGTATCAGGTCTGGTATATTACCTGATCAATATTCCCCTGTTTATTTTGGCGTACCGTTCGATGGGCAGAGGATTTTTTCTAAAATCCTTGGTTTGTACCAGTGCTTTAACGCTGTTTTTGAGTTTGATTCGCCCTCCGGCAGAGCCAATTTTAAGCGATCCGCTGGCGGCTTGTCTGATTGGCGGGATTGTATCCGGAGCAGGCGTGGGAATCAGTCTGCGTTATGGCGCTTCCAACGGTGGAGCGGATATTTTGGGAATTTATTTTTCCAGGAAGTACAAAGACTTTAGTGTGGGACGGATTTCTCTTTTGATCAACTTGGTTGTGTATGGGATTATGGCGGTGTACATGGATTTGGAAGTGACGATTTACTCCATTATCTATGTGGTATTCCAAAATATGGCGCTAGACCGGGTTCATCTGCAGATCATCAATGTAGAAGTGCAGATTTTTACAAAGGAAGATCCGGCAGAGCTAAAGCGGCTGATTTTTCAGGAACTATATCGGGGAGCGACGACCTGGGAGGCGAAAGGAGGCTATACGGACGAGCCTGGTACGATGATTTATATGGTAGTCAATAAATATGAAATGCCGGCGGTGCGTTCGATTGTACAACACTACGATCCACATGCCTTTGTCAGCTTCAATGAGCATATTTCCGTAACCGGGAATTTTATCAAACGTTTGTAAACACTTTTATAAGGGAGCAAAAAAGAAAAAGAGAAAGGAAGATAGCAGAGAATGAGACAAAAAGAAATGACAAGAAAGCAGAGAGCGGAAGAAGTGCAGGCATTATCCGACCGCTATGAGCTGCTTTTAACCAAAGAGATTCCGGATTTGGAGAGTATAGGAATGGTGCTGCGCCATAAAAAAAGCGGCGCAAGAGTGGCATTGTTGCTAAACGAAGATGAAAACAAAGTTTTTTCCATTGGCTTTCGGACGCCGCCGGAGGATTCTACCGGGGTGGCGCACATTGTAGAGCATACGGTACTGTGCGGATCAGAGCAGTTTCCGGCAAAGGATTCCTTTGTTGAGCTGATTAAGGGTTCTCTTAATACTTTTTTAAATGCGATGACATATCCGGATAAGACGGTATATCCGGTGGCAAGCTGTAACCAGAAGGATTTTAACAATCTGATGCACGTCTATTTGGACGCCGTTTTTTTCCCGGCGATTTATCGTAATAAAGAGATTTTTTTACAAGAGGGCTGGCACTATGAAGTCGGAGAGGACGGAACGCTTTCCTACAACGGTGTGGTATTTAACGAAATGAAAGGGGCGCTTTCTTCACCGGATGATCTGATGCTTGACTGGATTTCTAAGGGGCTGTTTCCGGATAATACGTATTGTC
>CAJUFW010000083.1:0-7454 GCA_910585655.1 uncultured Lachnospiraceae bacterium | reverse complement strand
CGGCGATCCGGTGGTTATCCCGGAGTTGTCTTATGAAGCGTTTTTGGAGTTTCATAAAAAATATTATCATCCGTCGAACAGCTACCTTTATTTATATGGGGATCTGGATGCCTCGGAGCGTTTGGACTGGATTGACAGGGAGTATTTAAGCCGTTTTACAAAAGAAGAAATTTCTTCGGATATCCCGCTGCAGGCGCCGATACAGGCGGAGATGGTAGGAAGCTATGACTGTGGCAGTGAGGAGGATAAGGAGAGCGAATGGCTTTCCTATAGTGTAGTAACCGGGCAGGCGTCGGACGCTTTGTTGCTAAGTGCTATCCAGATTTTGGAATATGCTTTAGTAGAAGTACCAGGCGCTCCTGTGAAAAAGGCGTTGTTGGATGCCGGGATCGGCAAGGACGTCAGAGGGATGTTCAATACGGACATGCAGCAGCCGACGCTTACTTTTTTGGTAAAAAACGCCAAGGAAGGAAGCCGGGAGCGATTTTTAGCGATATTAACCGAAACCCTGGCAAAGCAGGCAGAGCAGGGAATCAATGAGAAATCTTTGCAGGCGGCGATCAATTTTTTTGAATTCCGTTACCGGGAAGCAGATTACGGCTATTATCCAAAGGGACTGATCTATAATTTTATGATGCTAGGAAGCTGGCTGTATCAAGAAGAAAATCCATTTGTTCAGCTAGAGCAGGGTGCTATGTTTGAACAGTTAAGAACACTGGCAAAGAAAGGATATTTTGAAGAACTGATTCGGACGTGGATCTTAGAAAATCCACACCGGGCAGTCGTAGAACTAAAGCCGGAGGTCGGGCGAAACGAACGGTTGGAGGCAGAACAGAAACAGCGGTTGCAGGAACGCCAGGCAGCTATGAGCGAAAAGGAGCTAGAGCAGATCAAAAAGGAATATGAAGCGCTCAAGTGCTATCAGGACAGACCGTCTACCAAGGAGGAGCTAGAGGCGATTCCGTTACTGAAGTTAGAGGATATTGAAAAAGAGACACCGCCTTTGTATTGTGAGGAAGGAGAGCTGTTTGGAAGACCGCTTTTGCGCCATGCAGTTGCGACAAACGGAATCGTATATTTGCGGCTGCTCTTTTCGGTTTCGGATATCCCAGAGGAGGAAATCCCTTATTTGGGGCTGCTTTCTACGGCTTTGGGCTATGTGGATTCCGAGCATTATACGTATGGGGAATTTGCCAGTGAAATGCTGCTTTCAACCGGAGGAATTACCGTTGATCCGGTGTTGACTACCCATTTGAACCGGGCAGATGACTATGAAGCTTATATGGACGTAAAGGTGCGGTTTTTAGAAGCGCAGACAGAGAGAGCCTTTGAGCTGACAGAAGAAATGCTGTTTCATACCATTTTTGGAAAAGAGGCTCGAATGAAGGAAATTCTTGCAGAGCTGACCTCCAGGATACAGCAAAGGCTTCCGGAAGCCGGGAATTCTACTGCTATTACGAGAGGCTTATCCTATGTATCGGCAAGCGGGCTTTTTAAAGAATTAAATCGTGGGATTTCTTATTATCGCTTCCTAAAGGATCTCATGGAGCATTTTGAAGAAAAGAAGGACGCTTTATTCCGGACCTTAAATGCCTTGACCGCCCGTATTTTTACCAGAGATCGTCTGATTATCAGTGTAACAGCAGGAGAAAAGGGCTATCAGATGACAAAGGAGCGTCTGGAGGGCTTTTTGGAGAAGCTGCCTAAGGGAGCGCTGCTTCCAAAAACAGTGTTAGAGCCTGTTCGCCGCAATGAAGCATTTAAAAGTTCGTCACAGGTGCAGTATGTGGGTCGGGTCGGGAACTTTGCCAAGGCAGGCTATACGTACAGTGGAAGTCTGCAGGTGCTTTCTACGATTTTAAATTATGATTATCTTTGGGCATGTCTGCGGGTAAAAGGCGGCGCATATGGCTGTTCGATTGGCTTTGGATTAGATGGAGATTCCTATATGGTATCCTACCGCGATCCGAACCTGGCAGAAACCGAAGCAGTCTATGAGGGCATCCTAGAGTATATCAAACAGTTCCAAGCAGACGAGCGGGAAATGACTAAATATATTATCGGAACCTTTAGTATGCTTGATCAGCCGCTTTCTCCGATGGCAAAGGGCAGTAAGGCGCTGACGGCTTGGCTGCGTGGTCTTACGCGTGAGGATTATCAAAGAGAGCGTGACGAAGCGCTTTCGGTTACAGAGGAAACGATCCGTCGGCTGGCGCCGCTCGTACAGTCTGTGTTGGATGCACAATGCCGCTGTACAGTAGGAAGTGAAGGGAAAATCGAGCAGGATCGAGCGTTGTTTGAGACAGTGGAACGGTTATAATAAAAACATTTTAGGAAAGGGAAAGGATGGAAAAAGAGGAAAAGAGAACGGTTTTCCGGTCAGGGTTTGTAACCCTAATCGGAAGACCGAACGTAGGGAAATCTACTTTAATGAATCAGCTGATTGGGCAGAAGATTGCCATTACATCGGAGAAGCCGCAGACGACAAGGAACCGGATTCAGACGGTTTATACGACAGAGGAAGGGCAGATCGTATTTTTGGATACGCCGGGGATCCATAAGGCGAAAAATCGTCTGGGTGAATATATGGTCAATGTGGCAGAGCGTACCTTAAACGAAGTAGACGTGATTTTATGGCTGGTTGAACCGACTACTTATATTGGAGCCGGGGAACAGCATATTGCAGAACAGCTTGCAAAAACGCAGACGCCGGTGATTTTGGTGATCAACAAAATTGATCGGAGCAAACGGGAAGAGCTGCTAGAGGTGATCGCAGCGTACCAAAAAGTATGCAGGTATGCGGAAATTGTTCCGGTATCAGCGTTGACCGGGGAAAATAAAGAGGAATTATTAAAGACGATTTTTAACTATTTACCAGAGGGACCGCAGTTTTATGAGGAATCCGTCATCACCGATCAGCCGGAGCGTCAGATTGTGGCAGAACTTATTAGAGAATATGCCTTAAAGCTGTTAGATGAGGAGATTCCTCATGGAATTGCAGTAGCAATCGAAAGCATGAAGGAGGAAAAGGATACCTCCAAACGCCACAGCCATAAAATGAAGATGGTGATTGAAGCGACCATTGTCTGTGAAAAAGAGTCCCATAAGGGGATGATCATCGGCAAGCAGGGGACGATGTTAAAAAAAATCGGTACGGGCGCCAGGGAAGAAATCGAAGCCTTGCTGGATATGAAGGTGTATTTAAACCTTTGGGTAAAGGTAAAAAAGAACTGGCGGGACAGTGATTTTTATATGAAAAATTTCGGCTATGACAGACAGGAGGAATCTTAGAATAAGCAGAAGCCATTTTGGAAATCCTATGAGAAAACATAGGAGGTGCAAGATGGAATATCAGGATTATTGGAAAGCATTTGAACGGTCGGGTTCTGTCAGCGATTATTTACATTATGCGGCATGTGCCAGGGACGAGCTGGCAGCAGGGATTGCAGAGGACGGCGATATCCCGGAGCAGACGACAATGCGCGCGGCATTGGCAACCTCTGCAATGTCAAACGTAGTGCCGCTTTCCTCCGATTACGCGCTTCTATCCGGCGCATCAGCCGCGATGGGGCAGCCTTCTTCGATTGGACTGGTGCTGCTCTCCGGTTTACGTGAGGAGGCGAAAAAGCAGGAGAACGGCGATCCGAATCCGTAGCTTGGCGAAACTCATCCTAATAAAAGGGGGAAATCTATGCAATGAGGGAGGAAATAAAGGTGACGGGGATGGTGATTTCGTCCATCCCCATAGGAGAATATGATAAACGGCTGGTTATTTTAACAAAGGAGCTGGGTAAAATCCATGCCTTTGCCAGAGGCGCAAGGAGACAAAACAGTACGCTTCTGGCAGCCTCCCAGCCTTTTACCTTCGGCACATTCGGGCTGTATGCCGGGAAATCTGCCTATAACCTGGCAGGCGCCCAGGTAGAGAACTATTTTTTAAATCTGCGCCAGGATTTGGATCGCGTTTACTATGGCTTTTATTTTTTGGAACTGGCAGACTATTTTGCCAGAGAAAACCTGGACGGTACGGAGTTGCTTAAACTGTTGTACCAGTCCTTCCGGGCGTTGATGAGTCACCGGGAGGGGTTGGATGCCGATTTAATCCGTTACATATTTGAATGGAAAATACTGGGTGTTGAAGGTGTCATGCCGTTATGTTCTGCCTGCGCCGCCTGCGGCTGTTCTTTGAAGGAAGAAACGGGAGCCTTCAGTATTCAGGCAGGGGGAGTCGTTTGTCCGGATTGTGCTTCCCGTTATTCGGATCGTCGTTCGCTTTCTCCTACAGCTTTGTATGCCTTACGTTATATTGCAGCCGTTCCGGTGGAAAAGCTTTACACCTTTACGCTGACGGAAGCAGCGAAGCAGGAGATTGGGCGTCTGGCAAAGCAGTATTATCAAAGAAATATAGACGGTGTATTCCATTCTTTGGATCTGCTGTGAACTCTGCTTTGCAGGATTATGAAGATAACCTGAAAAAAAACTTGAAATAAATGTTCTTTCTGGTTACAATAGGAGATAGCGTAGCGGCCAGCAGCACTTTGGCTGTTATGAAAGAATGGAGAGTAAAGGGAGGCTAAAAGCATGAAAACAAAGGGAGTATTGGCTATCCTGTTTCTGTCGGTTTTTCTGATGGCCGGATGTGAGAAAGATCCTGTGGCGCCGGAAAACTTGCTGGCAGAGGAAATTCAGGTAGAGACGCTTTACCTGCGTGCAGACGGGACAGTACAATCCGCTTATGTAGAGGAATTTGGGAAATCCTATTACAAAGAATCAGAACTTCGTTCTTTTATGGACGAAATGATTGCTGCCTATAATGAATCCAACGGAACTGATATCAAGCTGACGCAGCTACGGGCGACAGGTGGAAAAGTCTATGCGATTTTGACCTACCAGGACATAGCTGCTTATTCTACGTTCAACGCCGATTTTGGCAAGGATACCGCATCTATGCTGGCAGAATCGGTCAGTGCAGATACGGCAAAGGAGCGTTATGGAAGCTTGAGCTTTTATGATGTGAAAAAGAAGGCAGAGAAAAACGGCAGTGAGATCCTAAGCGATAAGAACCAGGGCATCGCTGTAATTCAGGGACCGATCGAAGTACAGACTTCCGGCAATGTCCTCTACTACAGCGAAGGCAGCCTGACCGACAGCCATACACTGACTGTACCAGAAGGCACCGAAGCTGTGATTGTGTATAAAAAAGAGAGTTAAAACAGCAAACATTCCGGATAGAATGTTGGCGGGACTAAAAAAGAAAGCTAAAACAGCAAACATTTCAGTAGGACACGGGAGAAATTGCGGATGCGGCACTTTGCAGCCGAAATTTTCTCCCCCTGGTGTGTCCGGATGAAATGTTTGCGGGACTTAAAATAGGAGGATATGTATATGGAAAAGACAATGGAGAAAATTGTGGCGTTGGCTAAGGCGAGGGGGTTTGTATATCCTGGCTCGGAGATTTACGGCGGTCTGGCAAACTCCTGGGACTACGGTCCGCTTGGTGTAGAGTTAAAAAATAATGTAAAAAAAGCCTGGTGGAAGAAGTTTGTCCAGGAAAGCCCATATAACGTAGGATTGGACAGTGCAATCCTGATGAATCCGCAGGTCTGGGTAGCGTCCGGGCATCTGGGCGGTTTTTCCGATCCGCTGATGGATTGTAAGGAATGTCATGAGCGGTTTCGTGCCGATAAGCTGATTGAAGATTATATGGAAGAAAACGGTATCACGCCGGACGGTTCGATCGATGCCTGGAGCCAGGAGCAGATGCAGGACTATATCAAGGAAAAGAACATTGCCTGCCCGAGCTGTGGCAAGCATAATTTTACTGATATCCGTCAGTTCAACCTGATGTATAAGACGTTTCAGGGCGTGACGGAGGATTCCAAAAGCGTGGTATACCTGCGTCCGGAGACGGCACAGGGTATTTTTGTCAATTTTAAAAATGTTCAGCGTACTTCCCGGAAGAAAATTCCGTTTGGTATCGGTCAGATTGGAAAATCTTTCCGTAACGAGATTACGCCAGGGAACTTTATTTTCCGTATTCGGGAGTTTGAGCAGATGGAGCTGGAATTTTTCTGTGAGCCTGGCACCGATTTGGAATGGTTCCAGTATTGGCGTGGCTTCTGCCGTGACTGGCTACTGGCGTTAGGCTTAAAAGAGGAGGAAATCCGCCTGCGTGACCATGAGCCGGAGGAGCTTAGCTTCTATTCCAAAGGGACGACCGATATCGAATTTTTATTCCCATTTGGCTGGGGTGAGCTTTGGGGGATCGCCGACCGGACGGATTACGATTTGACGCAGCACCAGAATGTGTCCGGGGAACCGATGGAATATTTTGATGATGAGAAAAAAGAAAAATACATTCCGTATGTCGTAGAGCCGTCGCTGGGGGCTGACCGTGTGACGCTGGCTTTCCTGTGCGCAGCTTATGAGGAGGAAAACATCGGGACGGAGGAAGCTCCGGATATCCGAAACGTGATGCACTTCCATCCGGCGTTGGCTCCGGTTAAGGTTGGTGTGCTGCCGCTCTCAAAAAAGCTGGGCGAAGGGGCAGAGAAGATTTATGCGGACTTATCCAAATATTGGAACTGCGAATATGACGACCGTGGGAATATCGGGAAACGTTACCGCCGTCAGGATGAAATCGGCACGCCGTTTTGCGTCACCTATGATTTTGATTCCGAAACAGACGGCTGCGTGACCGTGCGTGATCGTGATTCGATGGAGCAGGAGCGGGTAAAAATCGACGAACTCCGGGCATATTTGGAGGAGAAGCTGGCATTTTAAAAAGGAATAGATGGTAGAGTGATTGCCCTGGCAGGAAAAAATATCGTGTCAGGGCAATATTGTTTTTAAATAGGAAAACTCTTATGTTATCAGTTTGTCTGGTGATTTTAGAATCACCAAAGGAAAAGAAAAAATTTGAGGAAATTTATATTCAAGAAGTGGAAGGATTATTAAAATATGCCAAGAGTCGTATAGAGGGAGTCTCCATTTTTGTTGCAGAAGATGCAGTAGTACGAAATAAAATGATTATTTGGCACGGGAAATAATCAGGAATGTCATTTCTTTTGAAGATCGGGAACAGAAAAGTATTCAACACGAAATATTTGCTTTATTGTATAAGTGTTTGCAGGAATTACCTGATATACAAAGAGAAGTGTATCTAATGCGTTATGCTTCTGAATTGAAACCAAAATAAATTGCAAAGTTATTAAAAATTCCAGTGAAAACAGTAAACCAAAGATTGTATCGTGCGAAATTGAAAATAGAAGAGAAAATGAGGGAGTATGGATATGAATGAAATTCTAACCGAAAATTGACAAATGAATATCGTGCAGGAAAAGAAGTTTGAGAAAAATGAACATAAACGCGGGTACTATGCCTTGAAAAATCTTATGGGATCGCTTAAGATATCATTATTAGGCGGCTAAACCTAATAATGATTCTTGAAATGC
>CAJUFW010000082.1 GCA_910585655.1 uncultured Lachnospiraceae bacterium | reverse complement strand
GGTAATTTCGTAAAGGCAACACACATTTTATCATATCTTGTGAATTTTTCAAGTAAAAATTTGCTATAAAAATTTGCTTTTTTACCAATTTGTGTTATACTAATGCTGCGACGGCTATGATTTCCTATTTTAATGGGCAGTTATGGAGCGCACCATATGTACGCAATATGCGTACGATAGGTACGCAATATATACGTAATATGCACGCAATACGCATAAGATAGAAAATAAAAAGCAGAGGGAGAGAAGATGGGAAAATATTTTGGAACAGACGGCTTCCGTGGAGAAGCCAACGTAGATCTGACGGTGACGCATGCCTATCGGGTAGGGCGTTATCTGGGCTATTACTATGGAAAGGAGCATAAAGCGCGCGTCGTTATCGGCAAAGATACCAGACGTTCCAGCTATATGTTTGAATATTCGTTAGTAGCAGGTTTAACAGCCAGCGGAGCGGATGTCTACCTGCTGCATGTGACCAGTACACCAAGCGTTTCCTATGTCGTACGGACAGAGGGCTTTGACTGCGGGATTATGATTTCTGCCAGCCATAACCCGTATTATGACAATGGGATTAAAGTAATTAACGGCAGTGGGTTTAAGCTAGAGGCAGAGGTGGAGGAGCAGATAGAGGCTTATTTAGACCGACCGGAGGACGATTTGCCGTTGGCGAAGCGGGAGCATATCGGTCGGACGACGGATTATGTACTGGGGCGGAACCGCTATCTGGGCTATTTGATTTCTCTGGCTACCCGGTCGTTTCAGGGAGTAAGAGTGGGATTAGACTGTGCCAATGGATCTGCTTCCCAGACAGCCAAGTCGGTATTTGATGCGCTAGGGGCTAAAACATATGCCCTGCACAATGAGCCGGACGGTACCAATATCAACGATGGATGCGGTTCTACACATATCGAGGAACTGCAGAAATTTGTAGTAGAAAAGGGACTGGACGTTGGGTTTGCCTATGACGGAGATGCCGATCGATGTTTAGCGGTGGATGAAAAAGGAAATATTGTAGACGGGGATCAGATTTTATATTTGTGCGGCAAATATTTGGCAGAGCGGGGAGAACTAGAGGGAAATACTGTTGTTGCCACGGTGATGTCTAATATCGGGCTTCGCAGAGGGTTAGAAAAAGCGGGAATTTCTTATGAACAGACAGCCGTAGGGGATAAGTATGTGAGCGAAAGTATGCAGGAGCATGGCTATTCCTTAGGCGGCGAGCAGTCCGGGCATATCATTTTCAGCAAATATGCGACGACCGGAGACGGCGTGCTGACTTCTTTAAAAATAATGGAAGTGATGTTGGAGAAAAAACAGAGAATTTCCAGCCTGCTTTCCGGTTTAAAGATTTTCCCGCAGCTACTGGTCAACGTGCGGGTAGCGGATAAGAACAAGGCAAGGGAGGACGCCGGAGTAAAACAGGCGGTTGCCGAGGCTGAGGCGGTATTGGCTGGAAACGGGCGCGTACTGCTGCGGGAGAGCGGAACAGAGCCTCTTATACGAGTGATGGTAGAGGCGGAAAACGACGAATTGTGCAGACAGCAGGTAGAGCATATCGTAGCAGCAATCCGGGCAGGAGGTCATGAAATCAAGATATGATCTGCCCGGAATGTCGGGGCAGTAAATTAACATTGAAATCAGAGGACAGGTATGCTATAATGATAAAATGTTGTAAGACTGTGCGAATATCGAAGGAGGAAATGTAAAAAGATGAGCTTACAAATTGAAAAATTAGAAAAAAATATGGTAAAACTGACGATAGAGACAAGCGTGGAGACATTTGAGGCAGCTATCGAAAGGGCATACCGTAAAAATCGGAGCCGGATGTCGATTCCAGGGTTCCGTAAGGGAAAAGCCCCGCGGAATATGATTGAAAAGCTGTATGGAGTCGGCGTATTTTATGAGGATGCTGCCAACGACATTATTCCGGATGCCTATGAAAAGGCGGTAGAGGAAAGCGGGCTTGAGATCGTATCCCGTCCGGAAGTAGATGTGATACAGATTGAAAAAGGAAAGCCGTTTATTTTTACTGCAGAGGTAGCGGTTAAGCCGGAAGTGACGTTAGGAGAGTACAAGGGCATAGAAGTTCCGGGTATGGATGTTTCTGTCAGTGAAGAGGAAATCACCAAGGAACTAGAGACTGCCAGAGAGCAGAATTCCAGACTGGTGACGTTGCCGGAGGATACCCCGGCGGAGAACGGCGACCAGGCGGTAATTGATTTTGAAGGCTTTGTGGATGGGGTAGCCTTTGAAGGCGGAAAGAGTGAAAATTATCCTTTGACGTTAGGCTCCCATTCCTTTATAGACACCTTTGAGGATCAGCTGGTAGGCAGAAGAGCCGGAGAGGACATTGAGGTCAATGTGACATTCCCGGCAGAGTATCAGGTCGCAGAGCTGGCAGGAAAGCCGGTGATGTTCCGGGTAAGCATCAAGGAAATCAAGCGGAAGGAACTTCCGGAGTTAGACGACGAATTTGCACAGGATGTTTCCGAGTTTGATACGTTGCAGGAGTACCGGGAGGACATTGCCAAGAAGTTGACTGGACGGAAGGAAGAGGCTGCCAAAAGAGAAAAGGAAAATACAGTAGTCGATCGGATCATTGAAAATGCTCAGATGGAGATTCCGGATCCGATGTTAGACTCCCAGGCGCGCCAAATGGCAGAAGAATTTGCCAGAAACCTTCAGTATCAGGGAATGCAGTTAGAACAGTATTTGCAGTATAGCGGAATGAATGTAAACAGCTTTTTGGAGAGTCTTCGCCCACAGGCACAAAAGAGAATTCAGAGCCGTCTGGTTTTAGAGGCAGTTGTGAAGGCGGAAGGCATTGAGCCAAGCCAGGAGGAGATAGAAGAAGAGATACAAAAGATAGCTTCTATGTACCAGATGGAGGCAGAACAGGTCAAGGAGCAGCTTGAGGGCGACAACCAGATGGAGAACTTAAAGATGGATGTAGCCGTACAGAAGGCGATTGATCTGGTGACGGCTGCCGCTGTGGAAGTAGAAGAGCAAGAGGCTGCGTCTGTAGAGGAAGTTCCTGCAGAGTAGCAGCGTACGACAATACAAAAGAAAGACAGTTTTCAGACAGAGGTGTCTGACGAGAACGAAATATGCGGAAGCGGGGGGCGCTGCCGGAGGATGGCAGCAGACCGGATTCCGCCGTGGAAACGGAGGGTATATATGAGTTTAGTACCATATGTCGTAGAGCAAACCAGCCGAGGGGAACGGTCATATGACATTTATTCCCGTTTGTTAAAAGACAGGATTATTTTCCTGGGGGAAGAGGTAACGGATGTTTCGGCAAGTCTGGTGGTGGCACAGCTTTTGTTCCTGGAATCGGAAGATCCGAATAAGGATATCAATATATATATCAACAGCCCAGGCGGTTCTGTAACAGCGGGAATGGCTATTTATGATACGATGCACTATATCAAATGTGATGTATCGACTACGTGCATCGGTATGGCAGCCAGCATGGGAGCCTTTTTGCTGGCTGGTGGGACAAAGGGAAAGCGTTTTATTCTGCCGAACGCAGAAGTAATGATCCATCAGCCATCCGGCGGCGCCAGAGGACAGGCGACGGATATTAAGATTGTTGCCGATAATATCTTAAAAACCAAACGGAAGCTGAATGAAATTCTTGCTGCCAATACCGGCAAGCCGCTGGAGGTAATCGAGATCGATACCGAAAGAGACAACTATATGACGGCAGAGGAAGCGAGGGAATATGGACTGGTAGACAGTATTGTCACCAGCAGACAATGATAAAGGAGTAAGTCAATCATGGCAAAGACGGAAGAAAGAGGCAAGTTCCGCTGCTCCTTTTGTGGTAAGACACAGGATCAGGTCAGGAAGCTGATTGCCGGACCGAATGTCTATATTTGTGATGAGTGTGTCGATATCTGCGCAGAAATCGTCGAGGAGGAATTTGAGACAGACGAATATGAAGACGATAAAATTAACCTTCTTAAACCGGAAGAGATCAAGGAATTTCTGGATCAGTATGTCATCGGGCAGGAGGAGGCAAAAAAGGTTCTGTCAGTAGCGGTTTACAATCATTACAAAAGAGTGCTTGCTGCAAAGGATTTAGAGATAGAATTACAAAAGAGTAATATTATCATGGTAGGACCGACTGGTTCTGGTAAGACCTTTCTGGCACAGACGTTGGCAAAGCTGTTAAACGTTCCTTTTGCAATTGCAGATGCAACTGCGTTGACAGAAGCAGGCTATGTAGGCGAGGATGTGGAAAATATCCTTTTAAAGCTGATTCAGGCTGCGGACTATGATATTGAGCGAGCCGAGACTGGCATTATTTATATTGACGAGATTGACAAAATCACAAGAAAAGGCGAGAATACGTCTATTACAAGAGACGTATCCGGCGAAGGCGTTCAACAGGCGTTGTTAAAGATTTTAGAAGGTACGGTAGCTTCCGTAGCGCCGCAGGGCGGAAGGAAGCATCCGCACCAGGAGTTTATCCAGATTGATACGACGGATATTTTGTTTATCTGCGGAGGAGCTTTTGACGGGATGGAAAAGATCATTGAATCCCGGATGGGCGAAAAATCCATCGGTTTTAATGCTCCGATTCAGGACGTGACCAAAAGAAATGTCGGCGAGCTGTTTAAACAGGTGATGCCGCAGGATTTTGTAAAATACGGGTTGATTCCGGAGTTTGTAGGTCGTGTGCCGATTATGGTAGGGCTGGACTTGCTGGATGAAGAGGCGTTGGTACGGATTTTGACCGAGCCGAAAAATGCCATTACCAAGCAGTATAAAAAGCTCTTTGAGTTAGACGGCGTTAGTCTGGAATTTGACGAGGCGGCAATCAGAGAGATTGCCAAACGTTCGGTAGAGCGAAAGACAGGTGCCAGAGGATTACGTGCGATTATGGAAGCGACGCTGATGGATACGATGTTCTATACTCCGTCCAATACAAAAGCGGCAAAGTGTATCATTACGGAAGCAGCGGTTAAGGGTGAGGAAAAACCGACCATCGTAGAAGCAGAAGAAGAAACACCCCGTAGACTTTTGAATCGTAAGCCGGTTCGGAAGTTGGCAGGAGAGAGCGCGTAAGGGAAAGAAATAGCAAAAAAAGAATAGGGAATCCCTGGTGTCTGCCGGCAGCAGATATCAGGGATTCTTTGAAATATAAAAAAGCATTGTTTGAGAGCTTAAACCAGAAAGGATGTAGGATAGAATGGAAAGAAAAATACCGGTCGCGGTACTGCGGGGTATGGCGGTACTGCCGGGTATGCTGATACACTTTGATATTAGCCGGGAATTTACCAAGGCTGCCGTACAAAAGGCAATGGCAGAGGATGCTACAATATTTCTGGCTACACAGAAAAACCAGGAGATGGATATCCCGAAGCAGGAGGATGTGTACCAGATTGGGACGATTGCCACGATCAAGCAGTTGATCAAGCTGCCGGGAGGCGTCCTGCGTGTCCTTGTATCCGGCACAGGGCGAGGGCGTCTTTTGGATATCGAGCAGGTAGGAACCTATCTGTGCGGGCAGGTGGAAATCTGCCTGGATGAACCAGACGGAAGCATGAGTGTTTTAGAGGAAAAAGCGATGGTTAGCAGCCTTCGGGATATGTTGGAGATCTATGCGTCAGAAAATCCGAAAATGTCCAAGGCGATTTTAATGCAGTTAATGGAAATTGAGACGATTACCGAGCTGTTAGAACAGATATTGGTACAAATTCCTTTTACCTTAGAAGAAAAGCTGGAGCTTTTGGAGATAGACGGAATTCGGGAACGCTTTGAACGGCTGACGGTTGTGCTGGCAGAAAGCGTGGAACTGCTGCGCCTGAAAAAGGAATTTCAGAGTAAGGTCAAAGAAAAGGTAGACCAAAACCAAAAAGAATATCTGCTGCGGGAGCAGTTAAAGGTGATTCGCGAGGAGCTAGGAGAGAGTAATACCGTAGACGATGCAGAAAAATTTCGGGCAGAAACAGAGGCGTTGGAAGCTTCGGATCAGGTAAAGGAAAAAATTTACAAGGAAATTGAACGTTTCCGCAACATAGCGTCTAACTCCTCTGAAAGCGCGGTGATTCGCGGCTACATAGAGCTGCTGTTAGAGCTGCCGTGGGAAAAGCAAAGCGAGGATAACAACGACATTAAGAACGCCGCCCGGATTTTAGATAAAGATCATTATGGGCTAGAGAAGGTCAAGGAGCGAATCGTAGAGTTTCTTGCTGTCCGGCAGAAAAAGGGAGCAGGAGCAGAAAGCTCGATCATTTGTCTGGTAGGACCACCGGGAACAGGAAAAACATCCATCGCCCGTTCCGTTGCCAGAGCCTTAAATAAAAAATATGTACGGATTTGTCTGGGCGGGGTACGTGACGAGGCGGAGATTCGGGGACACCGCCGAACCTATGTAGGCGCGATGCCTGGACGGCTGATTACCGGTCTAAAAAGTGCGGGGGTATGCAATCCGCTGATGCTTTTGGATGAGATTGACAAGGTTAGCAGCGACTATAAAGGAGATACCTCTTCGGCACTGTTAGAGGTGTTGGATCCGGAACAAAACCGTAACTTTCAGGATCACTATGTGGAAATCCCGGTCGATCTATCCAAGGTGTTTTTTATTGCGACGGCAAATGATATTCAGACCATTCCCAGACCGTTGTTAGATCGGATGGAGATTATTGAAGTCAGCAGCTACACGCAAAATGAGAAGTTGCACATTGCCAAAGAACATTTGATAGCAAAGCAGCGAGAACAAAACGGGTTGAAAAAAAGCGAGCTGGTGTTTTCGGATAAAGCGTTGGCGGAGGTGATTGCCTCTTATACCAAGGAGGCTGGTGTGCGGAATCTGGAACGGAGGATTGCCGCTATTTGCCGGAAGGCAGATCGGGAGCTGCTAGAAGGTAAGAAAAAGTCGATTCGGATAACGGAAAAGAATTTGGAGACGTATTTGGGAAAGCCGCGCTATCGTGTAAACCCAGCCAATGAAAAGCCGGAAATCGGTATTGTCCGTGGGCTGGCATGGACAAGCGTAGGAGGAGATACGTTAGAAATCGAGGTCAACGTCATGCCGGGGAAGGGAGCCTTCCAACTGACCGGGCAGATGGGAGATGTGATGAAGGAATCTGCTCAGGCTGGAATCAGTTATATCCGTTCTATCAGCGACAGCTATAAAATCGAAAAGCGTTTTTTTGAACGGCATGACATCCATATCCATATTCCGGAAGGAGCAGTACCAAAAGACGGACCATCCGCCGGAATCACGATGGCGACGGCAATGCTTTCTGCTATTACCGAAAAAGCGGTACGTCCGGATTTGGCTATGACCGGAGAAATTACCCTGCGGGGAAGGGTACTGCCGATCGGCGGGCTAAAAGAGAAGCTTCTGGCAGCAAAAATCGCCGGGATCAAACTGGTGCTGGTGCCAAAGAAAAACGCCAGAGATTTACAGGAGCTTTCCGAAGAGATTACGGACGGGCTGGAACTGTATTTGGTCGAGACGATGGAAGACGTATTAAAATATGCGTTTGCAAAAAAATAAAGGAAAACCGCAAAGTGCGCATTTCTTAGAAGGCAGTTGCCGAAAGGCAATATCGGGGAGACATTAAACGTCTCCCCGATGTTGGTTTCGATATTCGCTTGGCGTCATATGTTCGATTTGCTTAAAAATCCGAATAAGCGGCTGGGTGCTGTAAAAGCCGACGGCGCTTGCCGTATCCTTGATACTGACGCCGGAGAAAATCAATTCCTTGGCTTTTTCTAAGCGGAGCCGGTTGATGCTTTCTAAAATACCGACTCCCTTTTGTTCTTTGTAATTGCGGGAGAGAAAAGAGAGCCCTAAATGAAACTCGTCCGCAATCACTCCTACCGAAAGAAGAGGTTCTTGATAATGCTCCTGGATATAGTCGGAAATCTGTTCGATTACCGCTTCCATCCGGTCGGAATCCGTACCGGCAGCAGATGAAACTGGGCTGTCCGGCAGAGTATCTAAACCGGATCCGGTATAATGCTGCCAGACAGTGGTCAAAAGCTGTTCCAGCTTTTCTTTGCCGCCATGTATGAGGGTAGAATAGAGCTGGTTGGAAAACGAAACGGCAGCGGCCTGGATATCCTGTTTTTTTGGATCGGTGTCGGTCTGCAAACGGGAAAGCGTGGTTTCTTCCTCGGAATTTACATAGTTGCGATATAAAAACAGCTCTTCGATGTCCTGATAGCAGTCCGCGATCTGTTCCGCGCCTTTGCGGCGGGCGCTGATATGGATAGAAAGCAGAAGCCCGTAATGGGTGCGGATAAAGTCCTGCAAATCAGAGGCAGCCCGCATCAGATTTTGCTGCAGCTCCTGAACAGCCTCTTCCTGGCTGACGTTGATCAGAGCATAGAGCCGTCCGTCAGTTTCTGCCGAAAAGCTGGTATACTGTTTGTTTAACAATTCGTCCAAACAGTTTTTTACAATAAAGTAAGCCATATCGACGATATCGGAGCTGATTTCTGCACCGTCCTCCTGTGACAAGACGGTAAGCTCATCGCTTTGTTCGGTTCCGCAGAAATCGGTGATTTCAATGCTCATCAGCACAAAGGAATCCAATGTCATCGCTTCCGCCCAGGACGTATTTTCTAAAAAAATACTTTTGGAGGATTTGGTTTTTTCTTTGAAAAGACGGTTCATCCAGGAATTCGTTTTATCTGCCTGCCATTCCCGCAAAGTACGGCGGTTATCCTGGTAGGCGGAGAGCAGCGCCTGGTAAGAACTGCGGATAATGTAAAAGTCGTCGTGTCCCGGTGGAATAGCCTGCTTGGAATTTTGTGCCACCAGGGAAAGCAGTTCAGCAACGGGCTGATAGTTCCGCTTGGAAAGCCAGAGCGCAAGCAGGATACCAATGAGGGAGCCAAAGAGCAGATAGATCCCTAGACCGGCAAAAAACAGAATTCCAGTCTGAAAAGAGGAAGAGGATCGGATGCTGTAAAAATGGATCGGATACTGTTTACTGGAGATTCGGATAGCAGCTTTTTTAGCGCTGGTTTTCCTTCCGTTTTCGTCCCAACCCTCTAAAAGCTCCTCAAACCAAGCGCTAAGCTGCGGCTTTGTATCGGCGTCAGGGGAATAGAGCTTACCGTAGCCATCCTCTAAAAACAGCAACGTATCACTGGACTGGAACAACTCTGTTAAAATAGCTTCATTAAAATAGACGGCGGTAAGAACCGAAGGGGTGGCTCCGCCGTTCAAAGAAAGGGCATAGGTGTAAAGCAAACGACCATTTATAATATGAAGACCGTTTTTCGTATAATTTGCCAGCAAAAGAAAATCCTCGGAAGGCATACCAAACATAGAGGACTCCACAGACTGAAATGCTTCTAGCTTATGGAAGCGATCCCGTGTCAGGAGATATCCTGTTTTGGGGAAATACAGAAAAATCGTCTGAAAATTTTTATTGGTCGAGATATGAAGGCTTAAAATATCCTGCAGTTCTTTTGCCATAAGTGTCTGGCGGCTGGAAAGTCTGCCGTTTTCCTGGAACAGCTCTAAGATAGAAGTACGGCTGTCTAAGGAAAGAGCCTGGCTGGTGTTGAGTGCGTCCTGAAGCATATGTTCAACGGCTGTTTGCACCATGGCAAGCGCCTGATACTGTAAAGAGCGGATTTCTTTTGCCGTATGCTGGTGATAGGCGCGGAACGTCAAAAAAGCCCCCACTAAAAACGGGAGCGAAAACATCAGGATATAAGAAATCATCCAGGTACGCAAGGTTTTATTGAGTTTTGGACGGTTTTTATCAGAACCCATAGGGGAATACACTTCCTTTTTTCATAGACGAAGCGACGCCTCTGTTTTATTATTGCCTGAAAGCAAGCATTTGTCAATAGAAAGTGAAAATTTTTATCAAGCAATAAGAGCTACCGCATACGGATAGTTCCGATGCGGTAGCTTATGAATGTTACTTGTAATACGTTTCTAAATCAGCGTGCATTGTAGCGATCTAAGGCTGCCTGTTGATAATCGATACATTTCTGTGCGCCATAGGAAATCAAATCTTTTTGGAACTGTTCGTAAGTATCCATAGAAGCGGCTCCGGTAATAATCTTGATTGTATTTTCCCGAACCAACGTCTGTAGGCTGACATAGGTATTGTTGTAATCGGTCAGTTCCTCCGCGGTCAGACTTCTTCTGGCTGGAAGTACCATATCGGTTTTTGCTACATCCCAGATATCATAGGCTTCTAATACCGGTTCTCCTTGTCTGATAACGGAAAGGGCATACCAGTTGTAGAGACCAAGCCCTTCGTTATGAAGGCAGTATTCGGACTTGAGTCCTTCTGCAAAAGTCGGATAATCTAAATCGTTGACAATATGGTTTTTTGCGCTTTCTAAGAAGGAATAGGTGCCGTCTCCGTTTTTGGTATAGGTTTCATTTTCAATTCCATAGCTGGAAAAGAGCATCCATTCGGTAGAGTAGCAGTAATCCAGCCAACGGCACGCCAATTCGACGTTTTTGCAGTCCCGGCTAATGGAGATAGAACCACCTACTAAAGCACCCATATCAGCAGCAATTTGCGGAGTGTCTCCTTCGTTTAAGACCGGGGAAGGGGCAGCGACAAGCCAATAGTCCTCATCGGTTGCGATACCCATAGATACTAAGTAATCGCAGGTCCAGGAGTAGAGATTGGCAGAAGCTCCGGCACGTCCGGTTCCCAAATATTCAAATACCGGCGAATACATAGCATTATTGGTTACAAAGTTCGGATCGATTAAGCCTTCGGCATACCATTTACGGAACAATTCTACCCACTGGCGGTAGCCGTCCTCTAACGGACCATAATGTACTTTACCATCCACCTGATAGAAGTCCTTGCAGACGCCAAAAGCCGTAAGGAAATCCTGGGTGTAGTCGAGAGCGTCCTCCGATCCGAGCATCAAAGGAGCTTCACAGTTATAAGTAGTTTTGAAAGCAGTTAGGACATTATACCAGTCATCAATTGTTTTCGGAACTTCCATATTTAACTCATTGAGCCAATCTTGGCGCAGGCAAAGCCCCGTCCAAGGCTGCTCGCCGGTGATTTCTCCGTCACGAGTATTGATAGTATAAAGGGTAACGCTTCTGCCGTCATCGGTAGTCGTATCCTTTCTCAAACGTTCGCTGGAATTACGGAGCGCTTCGTAGTTTGGCATATACTGTTGGATATAGTCTGTCATATCCAAAATAACGCCGTCTTCACATGCCTGAACGGCTCCTCCGGTGTAATAGCCTTCTACGCCTAAGAGGATATCCGGATAATCGCCGGATGCCATTAACAAGCCGAATTTTTCTTTTGCCTCGGTTGGTGTCGGGCAAATCCATTCAATATCAATGTTTAGTTCCTGCTCCATAGCCTGGTTTGCCTTGAGTGTTTCCGGGTTTTCCGTCCATTGGCAGTCCCAGGACTTCCAGACTTTCAGTGTTTCTTTTTCTGCCAGTGGCCAGGACCATTCGGAACCGGAATTGGTGTCGGTTTCCTCGGAATTGTTATCCGAAGAAGAGTTGGAACCCTGGTTTTCTGGTGTTTGCTGATCGGAATTCGCAGGCGATTTGCTGTCGGCAGGAGCATCATTTTTCTTGCCACAGGATGCAAAAAGCGAAACCACAAGTGCGAGTACCAGCAATAGTGCGATACTTTTCTTTTTCATAAAGAATCCTCCATTTCTGCCATTGACCATTATCGTAGCTGCCCAAAGGAAGCCTTCCCGATATTTGGTTGACTGGCAATATAGTATAAGAGATACAAAGTCTCTGTGCCGTTATTATAGAAAAAAGCCGGGAATTTTACAATTATAACTTTTTTTCTATTGGTAAAGCTTCCTAAAATTTTTATAACTGAGCGTATAAAAAGCGCGATATTTTAGGAATTATAGAAATTTTCATGAAAAAACAGAGAAAAAATATTATAACAGGAACGTTTGTGCGATAGGAATAGACTTTTTAGAAACGGTATGCTATACTGGGAGTACTTTGGGATTGGAATTGACTTCTGTAATCAGGAAAGGAAGTGAACGACCATTATGGAGCAATTATCCTTGTTTGATACCGGAAGGACGGCTACTCCGTTGGCAGACCGGCTTCGTCCGGCGTCGTTAGAGGAATTTATCGGACAGACGCATTTGCTCGGAGAAGGAAAAGTGCTACGAAAGCTGATTGCCCAGGATCAGATTCCTTCGATGATCTTTTGGGGACCGCCGGGAGTAGGGAAGACCACCTTGGCAAGTATCATTGCCCACCGGACGCATGCAGATTTTGTTACGTTCAGCGCCGTGACCAGCGGCATCAAAGAGATCCGGGAGGTCATGAACCGGGCGGAGGGAAGCCGTCAGCTAGGGCAGAAAACACTGGTTTTTATCGACGAGATTCACCGTTTTAACAAAGCGCAGCAGGACGCGTTTCTTCCTTATGTAGAAAAGGGAAGCATTACGTTAATCGGAGCGACGACGGAAAATCCTTCTTTTGAAATCAATGCCGCGCTGCTCTCCCGCTGTAAGGTATTTGTCTTAAAGGAGTTGTCCGAGGAGGATTTGCTGGTACTGTTACAGCGGGCGCTTACCAGTCAGCAGGGATTTGGCTATTTAAACGTAGAGATTTCCGAAGATTTGCTGGCTGTGATTGCCGGATTTGCCAACGGAGATGCCAGGACGGCGCTCAATACTCTGGAAATGGCAGTGACGAACGGCGAGATTGCAATGGAAAAAACGACGGTTACAAAAGAAATTTTGGAGCAATGTATCAGCAGGAAGTCTTTGCTTTATGATAAAAAGGGAGAGGAACATTACAATCTGATCTCTGCGCTTCACAAATCCATGCGCAACAGCGACCCGGACGCAGCGGTTTATTGGCTGGCGCGAATGTTAGAAGCAGGAGAGGATCCGCTCTACGTGGCAAGACGGCTGATCCGCTTTGCCAGCGAGGATATCGGTATTGCAGACAGCCAGGCTCTGCCCTTGGCGGTAGCCGCCTACCAGGCAAGTCATTTTAACGGGATGCCGGAGTGCAGCGTCAATCTGGCACAGGCAGTCGTCTATTTGTCGATGGCACCCAAATCAAACGCTCTTTATATGGCGTATGAAGCCTGTAAAAAGGACGCGCTCGAACAACTGGCAGAACCGGTGCCGTTGCAGCTTCGTAACGCCCCGACCGGGCTGATGAAGGAACTACACTACGGTGAGGGCTACCAATACGCCCACGACACCGAGGCGAAGTTGGCGAAAATGGACTGCCTGCCGGAATCCCTCCTTCATCGCCGCTATTACCAGCCTACCGAAGAAGGCGCTGAAAAGGCGGTAAAAGAGCGGTTAGAAGAAGTCAGACGGTGGAAACAAGAAAAATAAAAAAACTTAAAATAAGGAGCCAACAATGTTACAAATTCGGAATTTATCTATGGTGCATACAAAGGATCTGCACCCGATTGTAGAGCATTTTACCTATAGTTTAAACCCTGGTGACAAGGCGGTGTTAATCGGGGAGGAAGGAAATGGAAAATCGACGCTTTTGCGGCTGATCTATGACAGTCGCTTAGTCGAGGATTATATCGAATGGGAGGGAGAGATCGTTTATCCTGGTCTGCGGCTGGGGTATCTGGCGCAGGAGCTGCCTGCCGATCAAAAAGAGCGGAGTGTGATGGAGTTTTTATCCGACCGACCGCAGTTTTATGAAAAGACGCCAAAGGAGCTGGGGCAGATAGCGGCGGAGCTGGGTGTGCCGCTCGAATTGTTTTATTCCGAGCAGAAGATGGGGACGCTTTCGGGCGGAGAAAAAGTAAAGATTCAGATAGCGGGAATCCGTTTAGAGGAGCCGGATGTGTTGCTCTTAGACGAGCCATCTAACGATATTGATTTGGAGACTCTTGCCTGGCTGGAGCGTTTTATTAAAGAAAGTCGGGAACCAGTGTTGTTTGTTTCCCATGATGAGTTATTGATTGAACGAACTGCTACCGTGATCATTCATTTGGAGCAGTTACGGCGGAAAACCGTTCCTCGCCATACGA
This sequence comes from uncultured Lachnospiraceae bacterium, assembly GCA_910585655.1. Classification (GTDB taxonomy): domain Bacteria; phylum Bacillota; class Clostridia; order Lachnospirales; family Lachnospiraceae; genus MGBC131033. Next base: position 747 of record CAJUFW010000082.1, on the reverse strand, counting down.
TTGCCCGAATGCCCTATAAACAATATATCAAAGAGCGGCAGAGCCAATTTGCTCATCAGGAACAGGTGGCAAGAAAGGAAAGGAGCGATTACGAAAAGCAGATGGAAAAGTTCCGTCAAATCCGGCAACGGGTAGAGCATGAGCAAAATGTGATTACCAGACAAAACCCGGCAGGCGGCAGGTTGCTAAAGAAGAAAATGCACGCCGTACAGTCGATGGGACAACGCTTTGAGAGAGAACGGGAAAATATGACGGAGCTTCCGGAAGAGGAAGAAGCTATTTTTTCCAAAATTTCGGCAAAAGAAGAACTGCCGAACGGAAAGCAGATCTTACAACTAGAGCTGCCGGAGCTGCGGCAGGGAGAACGGATTTTGGCTAGAAATATTTTCCTGCGGTTAAGGGGACCAGAAAAAATCTGTATTGTCGGAAAAAACGGCGTCGGGAAAACGACATTGCTGCGGGAGATTGCCAGGCTGCTTTTGGAACGGACGGATCTTCAGGCGGACTATATGCCGCAGGATTATGAGGAATTGTTTTACCGGCGGGAGAAAGAGGCAGGAAAGGAACTGACTCCGGTGGAATTTTTGGCAAAAACCTGGGAAAAAGAGGAGCTTACCCGTATTCGTACTTATCTGGGCAGTATGAAATATACGGCGGATGAAATGGAACACAGCGTAACCGAGCTTTCCGGCGGACAGAAAGCCAAACTGTTGTTTTTAGGAATGAGTATGAACGGGAGCAATGTTT
>CAJUFW010000081.1:434-14728 GCA_910585655.1 uncultured Lachnospiraceae bacterium | reverse complement strand
CTGAGCAGGGACGGACGCAATACAATGGAGCTTTTAAGGATGCAGCCAGATGAGATGTATGGTGAGCTTTGTAGGCAATTTTATAACCCAACAGCAGCGTTTCCAGCAATTTTAGATAGTACCATCAGAAAAAGTATTGTCCAGCTATACAACGAAGTACCTACAACTTTTCAGGCGTGGACAACGAAAGGGAGTTTGAAAGATTTTAAGGAAACAGCCGATCATGAATACGTGATTGGTGGAGTAGGAGATTTCCTGTTGGTTCCGGAAAATGGAGAGTTAAAACTGGATACTCCGAAAACACAATTACTGCCAAATCGGAAATTGGATACCTATGGGCGCTCTTTTAGTATGACCAGACAAGCCTTTATCAATGACGACATTGGATTTTTAACAGAGGTTCCAGGGCTTTATGCACAGTCGGCAAAGAAAACCATTGATAAAGCAGTTTATACGATATTGTATAACAACGGACGGGATGGGAAAATATTTGACGGGATCGGTCTTTTTGATGCAAAGCATAAGAATCTGATCAAAACAGGCTCCAAGCCTACTCAGGCATCCATTCAGGAAATTATTTTACAGATGCAGCACCAGAAAGATCCATTCGGAGAAGCGATTTATATTACACCACAACATATCATCGTGCCAGTGGGGTATGAATTTGATCTGGCAGTTATTTTGCACAGCGCTCAGGTCGTAGGAAGCAATCACAATGACGTCAATCCGTTGTATAACTATCCGATTAAAGTTATCCAGACGCCGGTATTGAATGCTCTAGCAGAGGGCAATCCAGTACCGTGGTTTATGGTTGCTAATGCTGCCAGCGCAAGACACATTCAAGTAGACTACCTTAATGGTCAGGAAACTCCGACTGTAAGACGTATGGAAACGCCTGGTATTCTGGGCTTTCAGTGGGATATTTTTCTTGATTGGGGAATTTCTGTAAGAGACTTCCGGGGAATTGCAAAGAATCCAGGTGAAAAAATTGCTGAACAGTAAAGGAGGACTGGAAAATGAGTAAAGCCACATATTGGCAAAGGGGAGAAACCCTTGATTATAGAAATGACACAGATACAAAAATTGAAACGAATACAATTATTCCGTTCGGTTCTCGTATTGGGGTAGCTGGGACAGATATTTTTCCTGGTGAATTAGGCTCGATCCATGTTACAGGTGTTTTTGAGATAAACAAGACTGTAACCGAAGCCGTTGAGATGGGAACCGAAGTATATTTTGATGGGACAGGAATCACAACCGCAGAGGACGATGGGGCAGAGACGAATCCGACGACATATCCTTTGGCTGGTTATGCGGCACAGGCAGCCACCGCAGCCGATACCATTATTCGGGTAAAACTGGGCGGCTGATGAAACAGCTCATAGCCGTTTTTCCTGTACTTTTTGAAAATGTAAACTACAAACCAGGTGATAAGCTGCCGACACATAACACCGAATTTGTAGAGTTATGGATCGAAAACGAAACAGCAGTATGGAAGGAGGCAGAGGACTTAAAGAAGCCAATAGCAAAGCAAATAACCGCTCCTGCCGGGCTTTCTGGTGATGCCTACCCTTCTGCCGGATTAGAACAGGATTTAGTAGGGAAACCACCATCCAGAAAAGCCAGAGGAGTACAGCCAGAACCGTCCAAAGGAAAGAGGAAATCTCATGAATAAGATACCTACCTTTAAGGAGCTTTTGCGTCAGGATGTAAAAAGTGTATTTTTAAATCCAGCCGAATTTGGCGAGGAGCATATCGTCAATGGAAAACCGATGCCAATCATCATTGATGATAACGAGCTTACAGAGCGGGAAAAACGAATGAAAAGTCACATGGATGGGATATATAAAAAGCAAACGCTGGTATTTGTCAGTGCTTTGGATTTCGGTCCGCTTCCGGGAGTGGGAAAACCAGTTAAAATAGACGGAGTGACCTTTATTATTACAGACAGTCTAAATGAAGGTGGCGTATACTCTCTACATTTGGAGGCGAATAAGAGTTGATAGAAGTAAGCTATGATCAGAAAATGTTGGCGCAGGTTGAGCGGAAACTATGGATGATGAAAAGTGAGGTGCCGAAGGTGCTGAAAAATGCTATCAATCAGACTGCACGGCAGGCTAGAAGCGATTTAAAGGAACAGGTGAAAAAGCAGTATACTGTAAAGCTTGGAAAGATTTCTCAGGCTATGAGGATACAAAGGGCAACCAATACCAGACTGGATGCAACGATTTTTGTAAAAGGAAAGGTATTAAATATCACAAATTATAAAGTAACTACTCCAAAAAAAGGCGCGAAAGCACAAATTGTTAAAAGTGGTGGTCTAAAACAAATTGTAGGTCCAAAAAAAATAACAGCTTTTAAAGGCTTGAACGGCTTAATTTGGCAAAGAAGGGATAAAAAAAGATACCCAATATTACCGCTTAAATCTCTTTCTATTCCAAAAGCGGTAGGAAGTGAAAGGCGAGTGTATGGCATCATAAAACCTCGTATACGGCAAAACTTAAAGAAAAACGTACAGGCTCAAATACAAAGAGTTTTGAGGGGGTAGTAGATGATTGCAACATTTTTGCAAAGCGAACTGACGGAGGAACTTAGAAAAATTTTTTCGGATTTTCGATTGAAAAACCCGCAAGGAGACAGCAGCGGCATAAAGATTTTTGAGCAGTTATTACCTATGTCGGAATCAGGGGAATCAGAAGTTATCCCTCCAGAGGTATTAGAAAATGGTCTGGCAGAAGAACAAACGATTCCAGATCCATATCCCTATATCATTGTACGGATAGAGGATGGAGAGATTAAAGATGAAGATAGCGCCCAGGAGGTCAATGTTACCCTGTTAATTGGTGTATATGAACCAGATTACGATAAGCAGGGGCATAAAGATATTTTAAACATTATTGCTAAAGTCTATGAACGTTTTGCTAAAATACCAATACTGAACGGGAAATACACCATACAATATCCAATTTTATGGACGTTGCAAGAGGAAGAATCCTATCCGTATTATTTTGGTGGAATGACTTTGATATTTGAAATTGCAGCAGTTAGAAGGGAGGATAGATATTCGTGAGTGAGACAGAGAAAAAGCAAACACAAGAGACTGGTAAAGTAAAAAAGAGTCTGAAGAAAACAGAAATTATGGTATATATCGGTCCGGATATACCAGGAGCAAGACAATATACTGTATTTAATAATGGTCTGACGGATGCCCTTAAAGAAAAGATTGAGGAGCATCCGTTTTTTAACTCTTTAGTGATACCAATAGGGCGATTGCCACAGGCAAATATGGAACTAGCAAAGGAAGGAAGTGCTTTAAATCTTTTCTTCCGGAGAGCAAAAGAAAGTAAATAGAAAAGGAGAAAAAAGATGGCATATAAACATGGGGTAGAGATAATCGAAAACCCTACCAGTCTTACCGCACCGCTTTTAGGGACAGCAGCTTTTCAAGTGGTGGTGGGCGTTTCGCCAGTCAATCTGGCAGAAGATCCATATAACGCTACCAATGTCGTAAAGCTTGCTTATAGTTTAGCAGAAGCTAGCACAGCAGTAGGATACTCCAAAAATTTAAAGGACTATAATCTGAATCAAAGCATTAGCGCGAGCTTTACAAAGTTTGCAGTTGCTCCGATTGCCTTGATTAACGTGTTAGATCCAAAGAAGCACAAGGACACTATTGCGAAGAAAAGTTATCCGGTAGAAGCCCTGCAGGTGATGGTGGATATAGAGGGCATATTACGGGATACTCTGATTGTAGAGAGTGGAGAAAGCGCCTTGCAGCCAGAAGTTGATTACATAGTCAATTTTAATAATGATGGCTATGTGATTATTACTTTGTTAGAGGATGGAGCAGGAAAGGACGCAACCGAGTTAAACATTTCCGGGGATAAGATCGATCCGTCTAAGGTAACAAGAGATGATATTATCGGAGGCTATAACGTCAGTACCGGAAAAGAAAGCGGCTTAGAACTGGTGCGTCAGGTTTATCCGTTATTTGGTTTGACCCCTGGTTTGATTACGTCACCAGGTTATTCTAAAGATCCAGTCGTAGCTTCTGTTATGGCGGCAAAGTGTCTGAAAATCAATGGCGTTTTTACTTGTGAGTGCATCGTTGATTTAGACAGCACAGAGGATGGGGCAACAAAGTATACCGATATTAAAACAGTCAAAGAGCATTCCGGTCTAATCAGCGAACATATGGAACCAGTATGGCCAAAGGTACGAATTGGAGATGAGGTATATTATTACAGTGCTGTTTACGCTGCTTTGATTGCCTATATGGACGCTGGCAATGACGATGTGCCGAATCTTTATGCCAGTAACAAAGCATTGCCGATTACAGGGCTTTGTTTGGACGATGAAGATGACAGTGAGATCGTAATTGACCAGGAGCAGGCCAACGTAATAAACAGTTTTGGAGTGGTTACAGCGTTAAATTTCAACGGTTTCCGTTCCTGGGGGAACAACAGCGCGGCATACCCCATGACGACGGATCCAAAAGACCGCTGGTTCTGCTGCCGCCGCTTTTTCAGTTGGTGGGGAAACAGCTTTATTTTAAGCTACTTTCAGAGGGTAGACGACCCGGCGAATTCCCGGCTTATTCAGAGCATCTGCGATGCGGAAAATATCCGGGGCAATTCCTACGTCGCACAGGGGAAATGTGCCGGTGCGCGTATTACCTACAGCGAAGACGAGAATCCGATCACAGACATTTTAAACGGGAAAATCCAGTTTCATCAGTACCTAGCGCAGTACACGCCAGCGGAGAATATTCTGAACATATTGGAGTTTGACCCGACCATGCTGGAAGCAGCCTTAGGAGGTGAATAAGATTGTATAACATTCCTTCAAAAATCAATTCCTTCAATGTATACAAGGATGGCACAAAGCTAGTCGGCATTTCCGACGAAGTAACGCTGCCAGACTTTGAAAGTATGACAGAGACATTAAGTGGTCCTGGTATTTTAGGCGAGATTGACGACCCGACAATAGGACATTTTCAGAGCATGGAAATGGAAATTCCGTTCCGGACAATGGACAAAGATTTATTTATTCTTTCAGATGATATTTCAAGTGTTACTCTTACATTAAGAGGTTCAATTCAATATATCATAAACGACAGTGCGGGAACTGCCACGAAGCCTATGCGAATAGTAGTACGCGGGAAAAACAAAGGAATCACGGGCGGAAAAATGAAACAAGGAACCGGAACCGCAAGCAGTATCAAATTGGAAGTTCTTTATATTTTGATCGAAATCGGTAACGTAACAGAGATTGAGTTAGATAAACTTAACTTTGTTTATAAGATACACGGTAAAGATCTATTAGAGGAAGTGAGGAAAATGTGCTAATGGAACAGGAAAAAATTGTAGCTTTGGAAAAGAAGCAGAAAACCGCAGAAGAAAATACGTATCTGATAGTTTTTAAAAAGCCTTTTGTGTTTGAGGGAGCCAGTTATGATAGCGTGGATTTGAGCGGTCTGGAAGAATTGAGCGCAGCGGATATGATTGCTGTAAACAAGACCATTGAGCGGGGAGGAACAGTCAATGTTTTGCCAGAAATGAGCTTGGAATATGCCTGCCTGATTTCCTCTAGGGCATCCGGAAAGCCAGTGGAATTTTTCAAGGCGCTCCCACCAAAGGATGCACTGAAGGTAAAGAATCGTGTTACAAATTTTTTATACGGCGAGGACTAAAGCCAACCGACGGGCAAAACCTTCGCAAATTAACAATTCAATTATCCATTTTACTACGGACAGACTTTCTAAGTTTAGAGAGGATGTCCATTTTTGATCTAGTGGAAATTGCGGAGGAGGTGTCAGAAGTCTATGGTAGCAAGCGGCGGCAAGGAAATGGAAATCGCCATCAAGATAGCTGGTAAAGTCGAAAACTCATTTAAAGGTGCTTTAGGAAAGGTTACAAAAGGGTTGGGCAGTATTGCAAAGTCTGTCAGTGCTGCAACAACCGCCGCCGCTGCCGCTGTAGGGGCGATGGGAATAGCTGCTATCAATACTGGCAGAGAGTTTGAAAGCGCTATGAGCCAGGTTGCTGCTACGATGTTGTTAGATAAAACAACAGAGGAAGGACAAAAGGCATTTGAAACCCTAGAGAACGCCGCCAGAGAGTGTGGAGCAAGCACAGCCTTTTCGGCAACAGAAGCAGCAGAGGCCCTAAACTATCTAGCCCTTGCAGGTTACGACGCAGACAAGGCGGCGACGGCTTTGCCGACCGTATTAAAACTTGCAGGGGCGGGAGCTATGGATTTGGCAGCAGCCAGTGACATGGTAACAGATAGTATGAGTGCTTTAGGGATTGAGGCAACACAAGACAATCTGACAGACTTTGCAGATAAATTAGCACAAACCGCCAGTAAATCAAATACTAGCGTTGCACAGTTAGGCGAGGCTATTCTGACAGTAGGGGGGACGGCAAAAGGTCTTGCAGGCGGAACAACGGAGTTAAACACGGCGCTTGGTATCCTGGCAGATAGTGGGATTAAGGCATCCGAAGGCGGAACACATTTAAGAAATATGATCTTATCCCTGCAAAGTCCGCGAAACGAAAAAGCAGCAAGTTTATTTGAAAAGATGGGGCTTTCCGCTTATGATGCGTCAGGAAATATGAGAAGCCTTGGCGATATTTTTGGTGATATCAACGAACAGCTTTCTGGGGCATCTGCGGCAGATGTAAATAGTGTTCTATCAACGATTTTTAAACAAACAGACTTGGCAAGCGCACGGGCAATGTTGGCAGCGACTGTTGATTCGGTCGAAAGCCTAGGAACAGTATTGGATACTGCACTTTTAGAGAGCGGAACCAGTATGGCAGCCTTGGGGCTTAATTTACAGGAGATGGCTGTAAATTTTGATACCGCAATGACGCAGGAACAGTTTGCGGCGCAAATGCTAGATCAGTTCGGTATGAGCAGCGAGCAGGCTGGAGTATTGTTTAACGGACTAAAATCTATCGTAGAAGGAACCGGAAATCGTTTTGAGGAGTTAAGCGGATATATTAAGGACAGTGCTGGAGCTTGTGAAGATATGTATGCCATCCAGCTTGATAACCTGAATGGGGACATTGATATCTTAAAATCTGGTCTATCTGATTTGGGTATCAGCATTTATAAAGATTTAGGTAATCCACTCCGAGAGACGACCCAGTTAGCGACCAGCATGGTTGGAAAACTCTCTCAGGCATATGGAGCGGGCGGAATGGAGGGGATGGTTGGTGCAGTAGGAGATTGCATGTCTGAGGTCATAAGTATTGCCTCAGAGTATACCCCGGAAGTAGTCAGTATGGGGGTTAATCTCCTGGAAAATTTCATAGAAGGGATAACAGACAATTCCGGAATGATTGCAGGTGCAGCATCTGAGGTTTTGTCTGTTTTTACAGAAGGGCTATTTACGTTGGTTCCACAAGTGATTTTAGCTGGAATTGACCTTATAACAGAATTTGCGGACAGTGTAACAGAACAGGCGCCGCAGCTTCTGGATAGCGGAACAGTAGCACTTGAAAATTTTGTGAGCGGCATTATAGAGCGTCTGCCTACTGTGATTTCAACCGCCCTTACGCTGGTTCAAACATTGGTAAACAGTCTGGGGTCAAATGCTCCGATGTTGATAAATTCGGCAGTTCAGCTCATAGGAAATCTGGTGATCGGAATCACATCCATGCTTCCGCAGATTTTACAAATGGGGATACAGATGATTTTAAGTCTGGCTCAAGGACTAATATCAAATTTGCCGCTTATTCTGCAAACGGGAGTTCAGATTATTGTTAGCCTTGCCTCCAGTATCACTCAAATGCTGCCTATGATCATACAAGGCGGTATACAGCTAATTATTTCTTTGATTCAAGGGATTATATCAAATTTGGGAGATATTGTTCAGGCAGCAGTTGAAATTGTCATAACATTAGCCAGCGGAATGATTCAGGCAATTCCTACGCTGGCACTTGCGATCCCACAACTCATTCAGGCAATTATTGATATGATCTTTGAAACTGATTGGCTGACAGTAGGCATTGATATCATTAACGGAATCATCGAAGGAATTTTAAGTGCTGGCGCCAGCTTATGGGAAGCGATAAAAAGTCTATTTTTTGGCGGTGGAAAGATGAAGATAGATTTATCGGAAGTCGGAGCAGAAACAGCAGAAAGTTATAAAGATGGTGTAAAGAGTGCTGCGTCAGCCAGTGTAGCAGATACACTTTCTTTTGCGGCTGTAAACGGAATCGACTATACCGGAGCAACCACGGCGGGAATCCAGACCGGGAATGCGTTTTCGGCAGGATTGGCGAATGGGATATCGGCAAATGCGTTTGATGGAGCCACTTTTAATACGGATATGTTGAACCTGGGAGCAAATGGGGCAAATGCTTTTACAACAGGATTTGATACTGCTCTTACAGGAAATACAATCGGGACTGGAGCGTTGGCTCTAGATTTCTCTGGATTAACTGAAAATGTTGCTATGGCAGGAAACAACATGAATCTTGTGCTAGATGGTGACTGGGAAAAGGCTAACACAAATGCACAGACTGCTATGCAGCGTTTGACTTCTACGGTTACGGATGAGGCAAACACAGCAGCAGAAGCCATAAAAGACGCATTTGAAACAATGGAAATAACAATTCCGAAACCTAAAATTCCAGTGATAAACGTATCAACGAACTCTATTCCTTACGGAGAGGGTGGGAATGTAAGTATCCCACAATTTTCCGTAAACTGGAATGCTTTAGGTGGTATTTTCAATAAGCCGACATTATTCCATACGTCAGCTGGAATGCAGGGCGTAGGAGAAGCTGGACCAGAAGCAATTTTGCCATTAGATACCCTATGGGCAAAAATGAAAGAAATTTTAAACGGTGCAATCGCTGGAAATAGCGGAATTTCTATCATTGATAGCTTTTTAGAAAAACTAAAAAGCATCGGCAATAGGGGGAAAGAGCCAGAACTGGCAGAAGCCGATGGAGTGAGTATCGTTTGGAGCCCGACTTATAATCTGTATGGCAGCGCAGGGAAAGAGGAAATCGAGAAAGCCGATCGTATGAGCCAGGTAGAATTTAAACGACGGATGCAACAACACGAAAAGGACAGGAGAAGGGAAAGACTATAGGAGGCGGCAAGCATGGCGGAAACTTATACTACGATACAAGGTGAAACTTGGGATAACATAGCCTATAAGGTATATGGCGCTGAAAAATATGCCTCGTTTCTTATGGAAAACAATTACCCTTATCTGAATACTTTAGTATTTTCTTCCGGAACAGTGTTACGTACTCCGGTCTTGCCAGAGAAGCAGACCGGAGAGCTTCCGCCGTGGAGAGATAAGGAAGATGACGAGGATAGCGAAACAGATCCATATGATGATTATGACGATGAGGTGGAAGAAGGCTGACGAAAGAAACGCCGAGGCAAGCAAGTGTATCTGTAACCTACCAAAAAAAAGTAAAGCCTCAAAAAGCAGGCGGGGAAAAGAAACACCCTGCCGATGTTATGGCAGAATATATTGAAGGCTTTACGTATACCGATCCGGCTTCTGGCGAAAGTGATACGATAAGTATTACTCTAAGCAACATAGATATGCGCTGGGCGGATAAGTGGATACCCAAAAAAGGGGATAAACTTACAGCGAAAATCATTGAAAAAAGCTGGGAGGAAGCAGGAGAGAAAAAGAAATTTTATTGTGGGAAGTTTTGCTTGGACGATGTAACCTACAATGGTCCAGAACTTACCTGTACAATCCAGGGGGTATCAGTTCCGGAAGGAAATGCGTTTCGGAGTACCACGCGGAGTAAAACGTGGAAAAATGCGACTTTGAAAGAAGTGGCGTCGGGAATTGCAAAAAAATATCATATGAAACTAGAGTATTTAGGCGATACGATAAAATTGGGAACTATCGAACAAAGCAGCGAAGCAGACAGCAGTTTTTTAAAGAGGCTTTGTGAAGATTATGGAATGGCAATAAAAATTTATTGCGGAAAAATTATTCTTTATGATAAAGGGCAATTTGAAGCAAGGAAAGCAATAGCAACTTTAAAAGAAAGCGATTTGTTAGATTGGAGCTATAATTCTACTCTGATTGGGACATACACTGGCGCGCAGATTAAATATACGTCTGGTAAAAACAGTAAGGAATTAAAATGTGTAGTAGGTGCAGGAAAGCGAATCTTAAACATTACCGAAAAAGTAGAGAGCTTACAGGAGGCTCGACTAAAGGCATGTGCCAAAGTAAATGCAGAAAACGAAAAGGCAGTTACGATGCGCGTAACAATTCAGGCAAATAATAAGATCGCGGCTGGAAGTACCATAAAGATAAAAGGATTTTATCAGCTTTCCGGAAAATATTTTGTGGATAAGGTAACGCACAATATTGAAGCTGAGGGAGCCTATACAATGGACTTGGAATTGCATAAATGCCAGGAGCAGATAGGGAAAAAACAGCAAGAGCAAAAGAAAGTATCAACTGGAAGCGGTTTTACAGTAGGGGATAAGGTGATTGTAACTGGTTCGGTCTACTATGCTGGAAATGGCGGTCGTGCAAACCAATGTACTAATATGACAATGTATATTACACAGATTTTAGGAAGTGGATACCGTTATCCGTATGGTGTAGCCAAACGGAAAGGAGGGACACGATATGGTTGGTGTTCCGGAAGCAGTATCAAAAAAGTATAGAAAAGAGGTAGAAAATTGGGTGGAGATATCCGGATTGGAACAGTAAGCAGTGTGGAACTAGAAACAGGAATGGTAAGTGTTATCTATCGGGATAGGGATGATGAGGTTACACAATTTCTGCCCTATGCCACTTTTAATGATGAATATAAACCTCCGAAAATTGGGGAAAAAGTCGTGGTTCTCCATCTGAGTAATGGGGGAGAAATGGGAATTGTATTAGGAACCTATTGGAACGAGGAGAATAAAAGCAAAGCTCAGGGAATTTATCACAAAAAAATAGCCGAAAACGCCTATTTCAACTATGATAAAGGAATTTTGACGATCCTTGCAGAGCATATCCGGTTTTTCGCTACGGCAGACGGTGAAGATGTTACACTTGCCAAACTGATGGAGGATATAAAAAAAATAAAACAAAAATTGGATATTACATAAAGGGGATGAGAGCTTTGGCAAAAACAATGCAGACAGCGACGGGCTCTTTTGCTTCAGTTGAAGTTACAAAAACAGCAAGCTTAATGTCAATAGGAGCCACGAAGGCAAGAACCTCGGCGAATAAAGGGCAGATTGGACATATTGGGGAAAGCGTTGTATTTGAAACGAGCGATAAAAAAATTCTTACTTTTAAAAAAATGCAACGAACAGTAAAGGGGCGCTGGGCTTCTCATGCGCGTGTAGGTAAAAAGCCAAAGAAACAGTTTTTAGGACCAGATGCCGATACTCTTACTTTTACAATAACATTAAACGCACAGCATGGAGTAAAACCGAGAAAAACCATACAAAACATAGAAAAACTGATTCGTACTGGAAAGCCACAAACCGTGGTGATAGGGCAAAAAAAGATCGGTTCTCACAAATATGTCCTCACGGAGATGAGCGAAAGCTGGGATACTATCCTAAACCGAGGCGAAGTTGTGAAAATTACTTGCGATATCACCTTAGAAGAATATTTATAAAGGAGATAAATAAATGTTTCGCACACCGGAAACGGCGATGATTGGCTTTGACTATCTCAATGCAACAGAAGTCGCAGAAATGCAACGAAACCTTAGCCTGCTTTATACTACGAGAGCTGGCACCTGTCCAGGAGATCGAAATTTTGGATTAGAACAAAATTTTGAAAGCGCTCCAATAAATGTAGCGCAGAACCTATTTGCTTTAGAAGTGATAGAAAAAACGGAACTTTATGAGAGCAGGGCAGAAGTAGTAAGCGTTGAATTTACACAGGGAGAAGATGGCAACCTTACCCCGAAAATCCTGATCGGACACAAAGATCCAGAGGAAATAGAAATGGAAGAATTAGAGGAATAGAGGAGGTGCGTGGGTTTGTCAAATACTTTGGATACAATAGATAATTTACCAGATATATCTTTCATTGATGGCTTATCTTTAGAAGATATACAAAGCCAGATACTAAACGATTTTTCGCAAAAATATCAGGAAATTACCGGAAGGAAAGTGCAGCTTTCTCGTTCAGATCCGAACCGGATTATCATGTTAAGTTGCGCCCAGCTTATCTATCAAGGGTTACAAAACATAGATAAAGCAGGAAAAATGAATTTTTTAAAATATGCTTATGATGAGTATCTGGAAAATATGGGAGCGTTAAAAAAAGTTACGAGAAATCCATCAAAATATGCACAAGTTCCAATCAGATTTACGCTTGCAGAAAAACGCGAAGCAGCGACTAGCATACCAGCAGGAACAAGGGTAACAGCCGGGCAAGATATTTATTTTGCTACAATCCAGTATGCAGAAATACCACCTGGAGAATCGGAAATAATTGTGATGACTGAGTGTACAGAACCCGGAATAGCCGGGAATGACTTTGCGGTCGGAGAACTGGCTACGCTAGTAGATCCAATCGGCTTTATCGCCAGTGTGGAAAACATAGAAAAAAGTGCAGGAGGGGCAGAGATAGAATCCGATCAGGCTATGGCGGAGAGAATTTATCTGGCTCCATCTTCTTATTCTACTGCAGGACCGAGTGATGCTTACGAATATTGGGTAAAAGAAAGTAATCCTGAAATAGGGGATGTAAAAATAACCAGTCCAACACCAGGCGTTGTAGATATACGGTTTGTAATGTCAGACGGGAGTTTGCCAGATGATGCAATCATTGAAACCGTAACGCAGACAGTAAATCAAAGAGGAAAACGCCCGCTGACAGATTATGTGCAGGTAGGAAAACCAGAGGTAGAAGAGTACAGCATAGATATAGACTATTATATAAATACCAGTGACAGAGCATCAGCAATTGCAATACAGACCCAGGTAGGTGAGGCAATAAAAGAATATAGATTATGGCAAGAAGCCAAAGTAGGACGAGATATCAATCCGGATGAGTTGATATCCCGCATAAACAACGCGGGAGCCAAAAGAGCTGTTATTCGCTCTCCTGTGTTTCGCGTGACAGGAGAAACTGCAAAGGCTCAATGTATCGGGGTAAATATTGTATATGGAGGGTTGGAGGATGATTAGTTTTTATGATGGGCAGTTGACGGATATCCTGCCCGGAAACTTATCAAAAGAAGCAGAGGTGCAGGCATTAAGTTATGCCCTGCAGCAAGCTTGCCGTCTCCTGTACCGATACAGCCAGAGACTCTATCTTTACTTTAATTTGGATGAGCAACCAGAGGAAGTTATTGATCTTTTAGCAACCGAGCTACGTACCCAGCATTATAGAGACACCTTAGACTTGGATACAAAGCGGCAGTTAGTAAAAAATACACTGATTTGGTATATGGGAGCAGGGACGCCGGAATCTGTAGAGGAGCTTGTAAAAACAGTGTTTGGGGAAGGAAAGGTGATCGAGTGGTTTGAGTATGGGGATAGTCCATACTACTTTAAGATTGATGTAAATACCTCTCCTACGCCAGAAATGATTTCTTATCTGGAGAAAATGATCTGGAAAGTAAAAAATATCCGGTCGCATCTTCGTTCGGTAGACATCAAAAGAAGTACAATGCAAATGGTGTTTACAGGGGCGGTAAGCTTGATTGCCTATCATCCGGAAGCAATTACAGAAGGATATAAGGTGGAAAGAAAAGTAGGCAATACTGCGTACATCGGAACTGCTACAGGAAGCCTATATAGCAGAGGAGAAGCGGTTATAGATGGCTTTACGGGGAACGGCAATATAAAAGGATATGAGCAGCCAGGAATTGCTTCTGTAGCTATCAATAGATGGTCGGTAATTAAAGAATCATAAGGAGGGAACAACATGCCACAGCCATTTAATCAGGCAATCATGACAAATGACGGAGCAAAGCTTTTACTTCGGGCGCAGGCAGGCGAGGTAAAAATGCAATTCACAAGGATTGCAACCGGGAACGGAATTTATACCAACGAAGAAAAACAGATTTCAGAGCTGCAGAAAGCGACCGGGTTGAAATCAGAAAAAAACAGTTTTGGGTTTTCGGATATCAATATTTCGGACGAACACTCTGTAAAACTAACAGCCCTAATCACGAATCATAATCCGCTCACAGGAGAAACGCTGATACAAGAAGGATACTATATCAATGAGATGGGACTTTTTGCAAAAGCCATAGAAGGAGAGGAAAGCGAGGAAGTTTTATACTCTATCACTACAGTAGCAGAGGGCAACGGGGACTTTATGC
>CAJUFW010000081.1:0-424 GCA_910585655.1 uncultured Lachnospiraceae bacterium | reverse complement strand
CTCTTCCGATCTCGGCGATTTCATGCCGCCTTATAACGGCTATAGCCCGGCACAAATCATACAGGATTATTATATCACAGTAAACAATTCGGCGGAGGTTACGGTACAGACCGGATGGGGAGCGTTATCACTGGCAACAGCAGATGATTTGATGGAAATTAAAGAAACTTTAAAAACTGTAGCCTCTTCGGAGGAAATACAAACCATTAGGGAACTAATAAAAGAAAGTGTTCATGTCCACGAAAACAAATTGATTTTAGATGCCATCAATCAAGAAACAATATTATCTTGGGATGGCAAACAGGACGCAGAGGAAGGAAAAGGACTGTCAGAGGAAAACTACACGCTAGAAGAAAAGGAGAAATTAAGTAGTGTAGAGCCAGGAGCGCAGCCCCGGATTGGTGTACCTGTATATATCAGTGCT
>CAJUFW010000080.1:12541-14753 GCA_910585655.1 uncultured Lachnospiraceae bacterium | reverse complement strand
TATCACATGGTTTTCTGTTTGTCAACTACTTTTTTCAAGTTTTTTTGATTTTCTTTTTAAATCTTTTTTACTTGAATTTGTCGTATGACTACTTCCAACCAAACGGAGAAAGAGGGATTTGAACCCTCGCGCCGCTATTAACGACCTACTCCCTTTCCAGGGGAGCCCCTTCAGCCTCTTGGGTATTTCTCCAGCTAAATCTATCTTAGGAAACGCCTGCCAAAAACATCTTCCAGCAAAGCTTGTCCTTCTCTATTCTCCTATAAATCCTGTCAAACGGAGAAGGTGGGATTCGAACCCACGGACCCGGATGGATCACTGGTTTTCAAGACCAGCTCCTTAAACCGCTCGGACACCTCTCCAAAGTTGCCTGCTTATTATAGCACTTGGAATTTCGTTTGTCAAGCATCTCTTTTTACTTTTTTGTGTCCTTTTTCCCTTATTTGATAACAGCTCTTAACTTCATAACAGAAGCTGTATCAAAGCGGCTTGCTTAGTATAGCACCTTCTTAATTACTTGTCAACTACTTTTTTCTACTTTTTTTCAAAAGATGCAATTCCTTCTTCTATCCGGCTGTCAAATCCTCCGGCGTCGTGATTTTTCGGTTCCGATAACTGCCCTCTACTATCGTTACCGCCTGACCGTCCATCCGCTCTATCACTTGGGCATCATCGGTAATGCCTTCCGTTTTCCCTTCCTCTAACAATCTACGGTAAGCGTCCCGGATTAAGGCATAGGAAAAGACCTGCGGAGTCTGCGCCATCCAAAGACGGCTCCGTTCCGGCGTCTCCTCTATTTTTTTGTCTTTATTTACCTGTTTTATCGTGTCTTTTACCGGCACTGCTGCAATACAGGCGCCTTCTTTGCAAACCGTCTGATAGAGACGTTCTAATAGGTCTTCCTCCAAATAAGGTCTTGCTCCGTCGTGAATATAAACATAAGAACCGTTCGGAAGCCGTCCGTCTAAGTAATCCAACGCATAGCTGACGGAAAGATAACGTTCTGTCCCGCCCTCTACTACTGCAGATATTTTTTTGTACGAATAGGCTCTTACAATCTCGTTTCTGGCATATTCCACCTCTCCCACGCCGACGACCAACACGATCTGATCGATGCGCGGACTCGCCTCTAAAGTATCCAGGCAATGGCAGACCAACGGCCTTCCCTCCAACAACAGGTACTGCTTTGGTACTTTGCTGTTCATCCGGCTTCCTCTTCCGGCAGCCAGGACGATTGCAACATGCAGAGCCTTCTCCATCCTTTTCTTCCCCTTTCTATCTCTTGTTTTTCCAGTTTTATGCAGAATTTTTAGAAACTCCAGAATTCCAAGAATTTCCGGAGTTCCAGAAGCTTATGTTAGCGTTTTCCGATTTTCAAATTCGGTACTGCGTTTAGTTCCAGTCCATGCCGTACTCCGCGAAGATATTCATAGTAGGCGGCGGCTCCAATCATTGCTGCATTGTCCGTACAAAGCAACGGCTCCGGATAGCAAAGCTGATAGCCTCTGCGGCTGCATGCCAAATCCATCCCCGCCCGCAGCGCCGCATTAGAAGCCACTCCGCCTGCCAGCGCGATTTTATAAATCCCCAGACGCTTTGCCGCACGAATGGTATGTTCCACCAATACCTCTACTACCGCCTCCTGGAACGAAGCTGCTACGTCTGCCCGGTTCACTGTCTCCTGCTTCATTTCACAGGAGTTAAGATAATTCAATACGGCAGATTTCACTCCGCTAAAGCTAAAATCATATTCGGCTCCTTCGATTTTGGCGCGTGGAAAAGGAATGGCAGTTTTGTCTCCCTCCTGCGCCAGCTTTTGAATCTTCGGTCCTCCCGGATAGCCCAGCCCAATCGCCCTTGCCACCTTGTCAAACGCCTCTCCGGCGGCGTCGTCTCTCGTCTGTCCGATGATTTCATATACACCATATTCCTTGACAATGACCAAATGCGTATGTCCCCCGGAGACAACCAAACATAAAAACGGCGGCTGCAAATCCGGATGGGCAATATAATTTGCCGAAATATGCCCTTCGATATGATGTACGCCTATCAACGGCTTTTTGGCTGCATAAGCAAGAGCCTTGGCTGCCGAGACCCCGACTAACAGCGCGCCGACCAAGCCAGGTCCATACGTCACGCCCACCGCGTCTATCTCCGGCAGCGTCGTTCCTGCTGCCGACAGTGCCTCCTCTATTACCTGATTGATCTTTTC
>CAJUFW010000080.1:0-12531 GCA_910585655.1 uncultured Lachnospiraceae bacterium | reverse complement strand
TCTGGATGCAATTTCCGGTACTACCCCGCCGTATTGCTGGTGAATCTCGATTTGCGAGGCAATCACGTTAGACAGCACCTGTCTGCCGTCCCGTACAACTGCCGCTGCCGTTTCGTCACAGGAGGATTCGATTGCTAAAATATTTAATCCCTGTTCCTTTTCCATGCCTTTCTCACTCCTCCGTCTGCTCAAAGTCTTCGTTTGATACTTCCCAGAATAAAATCCGCCATCTTCCCTCTTCATCTTCCCGTAAATAATAGCGAAGATTGCTCTTTAACGTCTGCGTGCCTTCTGACATTCGATAACAAGAAAGCAGAGAAGCCGTGTTATATTCTCCTTTTGTCTCAAAACGAATATCTTCATAATCCTGCAGCGTAATCGTCGAAATGGTTCTCTTTTTTTCGTGATATTCCGCAATTTCCGCTTCCAACGCCACGAGATAGCTTTCCAAAGGATTCCGCTTTAAAAGCTCGGTATCAAATAAGATCCGTGCCTGTCCTGCCAGTCCGTTTAACTGTTCGTCGGAGAGAGGTTCGTTGTAAAAGCATTTCATAATACGGTTGTAAGTCTTGACCACTTCTCTCGCATTTCCCGGATAGTTCTCCTCCAAATCGTTTTCTAACAGCTTTTCCACCTCTGTTTTTTCTCGTTTTATCTCTTTTCCCCGATTTTTTCTTACCCAAAAAAACGCGGCGCCAATTCCTGCCACCACTACAAGCATAATGATAATCGTTAAAACCGTTCCTTTACGAGCCTTTTTCATCTCTATACCTCCCCCGACTATTCTGACTGATCAAATATCAATGTTGTTGTTTTCCCGTCTTTTCCTGCCCAGCTCTCCGAAAATACTTCGGAAACCTCCTCTAAATAGTCCTCCGGTCGGCCAATCGACGGGCTGTAATGCGTCAGCCACAGCCTTGCAACTTTCGCCTCTTTGGCTAGAGCCGCTGCTTCCAAAAAAGTCATATGCTTTTTTTCTCTGGCTTTTTTATCGTTTTCATGACCACCATACATCCCTTCGCAAATAAACAGATCGGCATTTTCCGCCTGCTCTGCAATCCGTGAAATCGGACGGGTATCCGTACAATACGTCAGCTTGATGCCTTTTCTCGGCGGACCTAATACCAGTTCCGGTGTATATTGCTGCCCCTCGAAGTCTACGGTCTCCCCTTTTTGCAAGCGACTCCAGCACTTTTGCGGTACGTTATTTTCCTTTGCCTTTTCCGGCAAAAACCGTCCGGCACGATGTACAAGAATCGTATAACCATAGCAAACCACGTTATGCTGTACGCGAAACGCTTCTATCGTGCAGCCGCACAGTGACAGGGAAACGTTTTGTTCTTCCAGTTCTATAAAATGCAGTTCAAACGGGAGTTCCGGCGCTATCACTCTTAGCGCACTTACTACCCGCTCAAGTCCCTTTGGTCCGACTACCGTAACGGGTTCCGTCCGATCGGCATTGCCCATAGAAAGCAGCAGTCCTGGAAGCCCGCTGATATGATCGCCGTGAAAATGCGTAATGCAAATCACATCAATCGAATGTACGCTCCAGCCCTTTTTTCGGATTGCTACCTGTGTTCCCTCTCCGCAGTCAATTAAAATGCTGCTTCCATTGTATCTTGCCATCAGGGATGTCAGATGGCGGTTTGGCAACGGCATCATCCCTCCCGTCCCCAGCAAACATATATCCAACATAGTTTTCTCCTCTGCCTCTACAGACCTATTTTCCGTCATAGCGCCACATAATCAGGGCATCTTCCGTCGGTCTTTGATAAAATGCTTTACGAATTCCTACTGCCTGAAATCCCAGGCTTTCGTATAAATGAATAGCCGGGCTGTTTCCGACTCGTACCTCTAGCGTAAAGCCAGAAATCCCCCGCTTTTTCCCATCCTGCAACATCGCCTCTAGCATACGCCTTCCTACTCCCTGGTTTCTGGCGTCCTGCCGTACTGCCACATTATAAATCTCACCTTCGCCTGTCACGCTGTTATAACCGCAATAGCCTAAAATCCGACCTTCTTCCTCCGCCACCAGATAATAATGCCCGACAGCCGTCAGTTCTGCCATAAAGCTTTCTCTGCTCCACGGCAGAGAAAAGATAATTTGTTCCAATTCTACTACCTGATCCAAGTCCTCTTCCTTCATCTCCCGGATTCTCATGAACGTTCCAGCCTCTCTCGCTCTGCCTGGGACATCCGTAGATAAACCGGAGTATGCTCGGCAGCCGTCTGTTTTACGCCTGACAAATAAAGCTGCTCTCCCAGGGCGGCAACCGCCCCGGCGCGCTGGTTTGACAAATGCGGCAAAGCCCACTGATGCCCGACGCGCAGTAGTTCCTCTAACAACGTCCGATACACATCTACTCCGTCTCCTAAAAACAAGACCTCGCTCCCTCTGGCATTTAATTCCTCTGCCAGCTCTTCCACGCCTAACGCTCTCTGCTCACATACCGTCACCAATTTTTCGCCTTCAAACGTATACAAACCATTGTATACCTGGTTCCTTCTGGCATCCATGATCGGGCAAATCAGACCTGTCGCGCCGAACAAATTATAGGCAAGCCCTGCCGTCGTCGGCACCGGTACAATCGGTTTCCCCCAAGCCTGCGCCAAGCCTTTTGCTGTAGCAGAGCCGATCCGAAGCCCGGTAAAAGAACCTGGTCCTGCCGCAACGGCAATCGCATCTAACTCTGACGGCTCTGCCTCACACATCCTAAGAATCTCGTCCAGCATAGGAAGCAACGTTTGAGAATGTGTTTTTTTATAATGTATTGTATATTCCGCAGTCAGACAGCCGTCTGTCAAAAGAGCGACCGATGCCACCAGCCCGGAACTGTCTATTCCTAATATCCGCATGCCTATTTCCCCCTGTTCGTTTTACAAAGCATTCTGCCTTATGGGCATTCCAGAAAAAGCCGTCTATAATCAAAGCCATAGTCAAGGTTCTTTTCTATCCTCACCTGAACGGCTTCTTTTGGTATCAGCTCCTGAATCAGCTCCGCCCATTCAATCAGGCAGACCCCATTTCCATAAAAGCAATCCTCATATCCGATTTCTTCCATTTCTTCTATATCGGCGATCCGGTATACGTCAAAATGGTAAAAAGGCAGACGCCCCTCTAAATACTCCTGAAGAATCGTAAACGTCGGGCTGTTGACCGGCTCTATAATCCCAAGTCCCGCTGCAAATCCTTGCGTAAAGACAGTCTTTCCAACACCCAGATCACCATTTAAGCAAATAACCTGCCCTGGTAGGGCGGCTTCTCCTAGTCGTTTCCCAAATGCAAATGTCTCCTCCGCAGAACGGCTTTCTATTATCGTTGTCATGCTTTTTCCTCCCTACCCGTCCAGCGAAAAGCCCCGCTAGGACTCCTCCTCGTCGTCGCCCCAGATTTCTGCCTCACCCGGCGGCATATCATAGTTTCTGGCTGTTTTCTTTTTTCCTGAACGTTTCCATGCTGCCTTACGCAGCTCCTCTAAAGTCTCTTCCGGCACCTCGTCAACATCCTTTTGTCCTTCTTTATCTGGCTCTCCTTGTTCTGCCACGGCGCTTTTTGCCGATGCCTGCGCCATCTTTAGCTGAATCATGGCCGCAATTTCCTCGTATTGCCCTTTGCATTGGGATTTTGGGAAAATATAGCCGACTACTTTGGAGAGGTATAAAATCATAATTCTCCTGCCGCGTATCAGCTTTTTCATATCTGCCCATGCCACGTCCATCTGCTCTTCTCCCTGGGCAATGTGCATCCCCGCCTCTGCAAACGTATATTCAATCGGTTTATGGAACGTCGGATTTAGGGTAAGCTGCTTCTGGGCGCGGAAAAACAGCCTCAGCGGATTTAATATCGTAAAGCAGACGGCTACCAGACCCAATAAAATCTGTGTGTTCCGATCCTCTCTCCCTACCCCGGCTAGTAACGCCACCAGAGACGCCAGACTCACCGCTAGCCCAAACAACCCGGAAAAGGAACCATATTCATGACGCATCAGAAAGCAGTACATATCTAAGGTATTCAGCTTGACACTGATTTTATATTCCTTCATAAAAATTTCCTCCTATTTAAAGTACCGCTACCGCCCTCTTCGGACACCTTCCCCTAGCAGGATTGCCTTCTGCCAAGTACCTCATCCGACAATCCTGCTGTGTCCTTCGTGGGCTTTCGCTGTTTTTAAAGTACCGCTACCGCCCTCTTCGGACATATTATAATTTCATCGTCAACTGGATGCGGTGTTTTTCCAGGTCTACGCTCAATACCTTGACTTCTACAATATCTCCTACGCTGACTACTTCTAACGGATGTTTGACAAACTTTTTGCTGCTGAGCTGGGAAATGTGTACCAGCCCGTCCTGATGAACACCGATATCAACAAAAGCTCCAAAGTCAATGACATTTCGGACAGTCCCCTTTAAAATCATGCCTTCTTTTAAATCCTTCATTTCCATAACATCGGTTCGCAGGATTGGCTTTGGCATTTCCTCTCTTGGATCACGTCCTGGTTTTTCTAACTCTTTGATCATATCCGTTAAAGTCAGCTCACCGATTCCAAGCTCTTCCGCCAGCTTTCCTTTGTCCTGTTTGTTTCGTACCGTCAGAGAAAGCCCGGTGATACCGCCTTTGATATCCTCGGTCTGATAACCAAGCTTTTTTAAGAGCCTCAAAGCAGCCTCATAAGATTCCGGATGAACGCTTGTGGAATCCAACGGGTTGTCCCCTCCTGCAATCCGCATAAACCCTGCGCATTGTTCAAATGCCTTCGGTCCTAGCTTCGGCACTTTTAACAACTGACGCCTGTTTTGAAAACGTCCGTTTTCCTCCCGGTATGCAACGATATTTTTGGCGATCGCTTTGCTGACGCCGGAAACATATTCCAGTAAAGAAGCCGACGCGGTATTTAAGTCTACGCCTACCCGGTTGACGCAATCCTCGACTACGCCCGAAAGCGCCTCTCCCAGCTTTTTCTGATTCATATCATGCTGGTACTGCCCTACTCCAATCGCCTTTGGTTCAATCTTTACCAGCTCTGCCAGCGGATCCTGTAAGCGTCTGGCAATGGAAGCGGCGCTTCTCTGCCCGACATCATAATTTGGAAATTCCTCGCTTGCCAGCTTGCTTGCAGAATAGACAGAAGCACCGGCTTCGTTGACAATCACATAAGAAACCGGCTTAGGGATTTCCTTTAGCATTTCTACAATCACCTGCTCAGACTCCCTGGAAGCAGTCCCGTTTCCTACGGAAATCAAAGAAATATTATATTGATCGATCAGTTTTTTTACAGTTTTCTTTGTTTCTTCTATTTTATTTTGCGGCTCAGTCGGGTATACGACCGTCGTATCTAATACCTTTCCGGTCGCATCGACTACGGCTAATTTACATCCCGTCCGAAACGCCGGATCCCAGCCCAGTACGTTATGCCCGGTAATTGGCGGCTGCATTAACAACTGGCTTAAATTCTGGCCGAACACTTTAATGGCTCCATCTTCTGCCCGTTCTGTCAGCTCGCTTCGGATATCCCGTTCAATCGACGGCGCGATTAGGCGGCGATAGCTGTCTGCCACCACCTCTTGCAGCGCTCCCTTGGTATTCGGATTTTCTCTGGTAATGACGTTTGCTTCCAGGTAACGTATGATCGCTTCCTCCGGCGCCGTAATCTTTACAGTCAAAAACTTTTCTGCTTCTCCCCGGTTTAACGCTAAAATCCGATACCCTGCCGTCTTGCTGACACGCTCCTCATACTGGTAATACATTTCATAAACCGATTTTTCTTTTTCCTTCCTGGCAGCAGATACGATCCATCCTTCCTCCATCGTCAGGCGGCGGATATGGCTTCGATAATCCGCATTATCTGAAATCCCCTCTGCCAGAATATCCATCGCTCCCGCGATTGCTTCCGCTTCGTTCATCACCCGCTTTCCTTCCTCAGCTTCCGGGCAAACAAACGGCTTTGCCTCCTCGATTAACGCCTTGTCTGTCATTTGAAGAAGGATGATATTTGCCAAAGGCTCTAGTCCTTTTTCCTTGGCAATGGTCGCTCTCGTACGACGCTTCGGGCGATATGGACGATACAAGTCCTCTACCTCAACCTGCGTTTGGGCAGCCAGGATCTGTGTCCTTAGCTCTTCGGTCAGCTTCCCCTGCTCCTTGATGCTAACCAATACCTGTTCCTTTTTTTCTTCCAAATTCCGTAAATAACGCAGCCTTTCTTCTAAGTTCCGAAGCACTTCATCATTTAAGGCTCCATGCTGCTCCTTTCGATATCTGGCGATAAACGGAATCGTATTGCCCTCCTCTAATAACTTGATTACCGCCTCTACCTGCCATAATGCAATCCCTAATTCTCCCGCTAACTGCTTTGCAATATCCATTTTGCTTCTCCTGTTTGAATTTAGGGTACTCCCTTTCAGGAATCAGTTTCATCTGAGAAAGGAGTACCCCGTCCGTTTTCTTTTCAATCTCTTCCCTATGATACACCGACCGGAAATGCTTGTCAATGGATATGCAAAACCTCTCCTTCATAAGCGCCTAAGGTAAGAGAAAGCTGCCAGCCGCATTCCGTCCCGCTTTCTCTGTCCGCATCTATACAAGCCTTCGTACGCTTTTTTCCTGTACCGGCTACCGCAACGACATCCTTCGGTAGAATACGGGAATGTTCCCAAAGCCAAGTACGTTCCTCCACAGTAAGTCCTTCTGTAAATTCCCACAACCGAATAACAATCTGCTGTGGTTCCGGCGATCGGTTAAAAACCGCCAAAAACGCTTCTTCCTTCCCTAAAGAAGGCGGATACAGACGCAGTACAGCCAACAAAGAAGAACCGTAACTTCTTGCGCTCATTCTTCCTAAACGCAGACATTTTTCCCTGCGCCGTAAAAGAGAAATTTCTTTCACATACTCTGCCAACGCCGGATCACGCTTTTCAAACGGTCCCCGGTTAAACGGATCACTCAACCCGCACATACCATATTCGTCCCCATAGTAAACCGACGGCACACCAGGCAGGATAAACTGCAGTAGCATTGCCAGTCTGGAAAGCCTGGCGCCACGGCGTTCCGCCACATAATCCAGGCGGTATTCTGCCTGAGCGATACGGCTCATCCCCTTTAGCTCGCTTCCGGCTCCTAACACCGTGCGCAGTCTGGCGACGTCATGGGAAGAGAGAAGATTCATCAGCGCCAAATACATCGG
The DNA here is from genome assembly GCA_910585655.1 of uncultured Lachnospiraceae bacterium. Classification (GTDB taxonomy): domain Bacteria; phylum Bacillota; class Clostridia; order Lachnospirales; family Lachnospiraceae; genus MGBC131033. The sequence goes on along the minus strand of CAJUFW010000080.1, from coordinate 5,350 downwards.
CTCCGGATAATTGGCTCTTTGCGCATTTAAAAAATCTGCCAAATCCTCTGTCTGGCAATGACCATTCAGCCAGGCAAGCGTATAGTCTCTAAAAGGATAGTTCATTACACTGTCCAATCCCTTGCCCAACGCATAAGTACGCTTGGTTCCATAGCTTTCCTTGGTCGTTGCATCCTCCCAGACCTCGCCGAGCAGCACTTTGTCGGCATCTTTTTGTTTTGTCGCCAGACGCATCTCTTCAATTACCTCGTCCGGAAGCTCGTCGGCTACATCCAGACGAAACCCGTACGCTCCCTTATCAAGCCAATGGCGAAATACACTTTCTTTTCCTTTTATGATATAATCCTGCCAGGAAGCATCCAGTTCATTGACCTCCGGCAAGGTATCGAACCCCCACCAGCTTTTATAATCCCTGCGGCTTTCTCCAAAGCTGTACCAACTATCGTATGGAGATTCCTCCTCCTGATAGGCTCCAGGTTCCAAATAATTTTTTTCTTTATTAAAATAAATACTGTCTGAACCGGTATGGGAAAATACCCCGTCCAGCAAAATACGAATCCCTTTTTGCTCCGCTTCCCTGCAAAGCTGAATAAAGTCTTCCATCGTCCCTAAAATCGGATCTACCTTTTTGTAATCCGCGGTGTTGTAACGGTGATTGGAATCGGACTCTACAACCGGATTTAGATACAAGCAGGTAATTCCCATCTCCTGTAACATATCTAAGTTCTGACGGATGCCCTCCAGATCTCCTCCAAAAAAGTCAGAAGGATAATAGTCCCGTTCCCCTGGCATAGCCCGATAAAAAGGAACCTCCTCCCAGCTTTGATGCACATACATTTTCCGGCATCGGAACAAATGATAACGAAGCCCCTTCTCCAGATTTTCTTTCCTTCCTCTGCAGTAGCGATCCGGAAAAATCTGGTACATAGTTGCATTTTGGAACCATTCCGGTGTTACAAAGTTTTTTTCATAAACCGTCAGTTGATAACACGGCGGAATCTCCTGCCAAAGACTGCCCTGTCCGCTTTGTCTACCGGCATTTGCCCCATAAAAAAGCTCTTCCTCTCCCTTACGGATGGAAAAATAATACCAATAAACACCTGACTGTTCTGGAGCCGTCCACTCACATGACCACCAGCAAACCGCCCCCTCTTTTGTCTTGGCAGCCGGAAAAGACGGCGTATGCTCTGAGTTTCCTGCACACCCCGTCTCTTCACTATCGCTGCTTTCCGTGCTGCCTTCTCCCTTGGCTGTCCGTATAAGCTCGTACTCCTTCCAGGTTCCGTCCGGCGTCAACAGCTTCATTCGTACTTCATAGGCTTCCTTCTTAGGCTCTGTCGATACCGCGGCAAGGGACAGGCGTACTGCCTCGCCTGTCCGCAATGCCCCTAACGGGTTTCTATATTCTACTTCTGTAGATACATGTGACCAAATCATGCCTCAAACCTGCTCAAACCCCAAATTTTGGCGTTGTACTCTTCAATCGTACGATCCGAACTGAAATATCCCGATTTTGCAGTATTGATAATCGCCTTTCTCAACCATTCTTCCGGCTGTTCCTGATAGGTTTCGACTGCCTGTGCAAACCGTTCAATATAAGCAGGCAGATCATATAAAACAAAATACGGATCGGCTCCCTCCTGATCTCCAAACAGAAGAGACTGGTACAACGTTGAAAACTGCTGCCGGCTTACCGTAGACAACGTACCGTCTACCAAACGGTCTACTGCCTTCCGTACAATCATGTTCCGCTCAAAAATCTCACCCGGATGATAGGAGCGGAACTTCTTCATATTGCTGACTTCGGTAGCCGTCGCTCCAAAAATAAAGATATTTTCCGGTCCTACCTGTTCGTAAATCTCTACGTTTGCGCCGTCCATCGTTCCCAGTGTGATCGCGCCGTTCATCATAAATTTCATGTTTCCCGTGCCGGAAGCTTCCAGACCGGCGGTAGAAATCTGCTCGCTGATATCGGCGGCAGGAATCAAAATCTCCGCTGCGGAAACGCGATAATTCTCTAAGAACACTACCTTTAACAAATCCTTTGTCCTTGGATCTTTGTTGACCAAATCTGCAATCGCATGGATTAGACGGATAATATTTTTTGCACGGATATATCCAGGCGCCGCCTTTGCTGCAAACACCATCGTAATCGGCTGTGTAATCGCATTCGGATTTTCCATCAACGTATTGTATAAATACAGCAGATGAATACATTTCATCAACTGCCGTTTGTACTCGTGCAGACGCTTGCATTGCACATCAATCAGGGAATCCGGATTGATGATCACGCCCTGCTGCTTCTGTAAATATTCTGCTAAGCGATCTTTGTTCTGCCGCTTTACTTTGGCATAGTCCGAACGGAAGGCAGCATCGTCAGCATATGGCAGGAGCCGCTCAAATACCCGGTAATCCTCGATAAAATCTTCATCTAATACATTTCTCATCAGCTTCGTAAGACCAGGATTTGCCAACGCCAGCCAACGCCGCTGGGTAATCCCATTGGTAACGGCTAAAAACTTCTGCGGATAAATCCGGTCTGCATCCTGGAACAGTTCTTGCTTTAATATATCCCCGTGAAGCTGTGAAACGCCGTTCACCCGTCTGGTAACGGCTACACACAGATTTGCCATACGAATTTGCCCATATGCCACAATCGCCATCTTGCTGATTTTTTGCATATCGCCAGGATAATAGCGGTAAAGTATCTCGCAATATTTCTGGTTAATCGTCTGGATAATCGAATAAATACGAGGCAGCAGCAGACGGAACATGCTCTCATCCCAGCATTCCAACGCCTCGGATAAAATAGTATGGTTGGTGTAATTAAACATCTGGCTGACAATATCATACGCTTCATCCCAGCCCATACCTTCCTCATCCATTAAAATACGCATAAGCTCCGGCATCGCCAGGGTTGGGTGCGTATCGTTGATCTGAATGACGGCATGCTTTGGCAGAGTGTGAAGATCCCCATAATATTTTTTATGATGGTTGACCATACTCTGCATCGTAGCAGAAGTAAAGAAATAAAACTGCTTTAGGCGAAGCTGCTTGCCCTGATCATGATCGTCCGCCGGATAAAGCACCTTGGAAATAATCTCCGCCAGCTCCCGGTTCATCACTGCCTTGGTATATTCGCCGCGGTTAAAAGAGTTCAAATCAAATTCATCTGTCGCCCGCGCGCCCCACAAACGAAGCGTAGCCGGATATTCACTGTTATAGCCGACAACCGGAACATCGTATGGGACTGCGATAACCGTATTATAATCCCGATGCGTAATCTTTAAGCCGTTTTCCGTCCATTCCTCTGTAACATACCCGTTAAAATGCACTTCTACACTGTATTCTGCCTTTTCAACTTCCCATACATAGCCGTCGCTTAGCCAGTCATCCTCTGCCTCAATCTGCGCCCCGTCTACGATCTTTTGTTTAAACAACCCATATTCATAGCGAATTCCGCAGCCCATTGCCGGAAGCTTTAACGTCGCCAGAGAATCCAAAAAGCAGGCTGCCAAACGTCCTAGACCGCCGTTTCCCAAACCAGCATCTTTTTCCTGATCGGCAATCGTCTTTAGATCCAGTCCGATCATACGGAAGGCTTCCTGATATTCCTCCTCCAGATTCATATTGATCAGGTTATTCGTATAGGCACGCCCCATTAAAAATTCTGCGGACATATAATATACGGTTTTTAATCCATCCTGAATGATTTTCTGCTTTGTACGGCTCCATTTGTCCATAATATCGTCGCGGATGCAAAGGGCGCTTGCTTTATATAACTCCTCCTGAGAAGCATTTTCCAACTCACGACCAAAATGCCGTTTGATTTTCCCTCTGATATTTTCGACGATTTCCTCCGCCGTCATTTTCTTCGTCTCTGTTACTTCCATACTTTTCTCTCCATCCTACAGTTTTCTTTTAATGGAAACGATACTCTGTCTTATCGCCTCCTAGAACTGTGCAGAAATAAATCTCCCTTTTTAGGAAATTTATTTCGTAACAGTTCCTTCCCGAAAAGCCGGGAAAAGAGGGCGCCTCTCCTGCTGCCGGGCAGAAGAGACACCCTCCAACATCCTATTTTACAACCTACGCTCCTACAAAAGACTGCGGAACATATCGCGATACATTCCTGCCGACTTTGCAAAGCTGTAATCCGAAGCAAACGCCGCTTTCTGCAAGCTTGCCAGATGTTCCTTATCCTGAATCACATAGAGCGCATATCGAATCACTTTTAACATATCATATGCGTTATAATTTGTAAAGGAAAATCCGTTTCCTTTTCCTGTAAATTCATTATACGGAATTACGGTATCCTTCAATCCACCGGTCTCTCGAACTATCGGCAGAGTACCATAACGCAGGGCAATCATCTGGGAAATTCCACATGGCTCAAACTTAGACGGCATCAAAAACAGGTCGCTTCCGGCATAGATCCGGTGTGCCACATCATCGCTGTAACCGATGTACGCGCATACCCGACCGCGGTAAACAGACTCCATACTGCGGAAAAAGTTTTCATATTCGCTGTCGCCTGTTCCTAAAATAACGATCGCTACCCGCTCTCTCATCAGCTCATCAAAAATCGGCATCAACAGATTTAGTCCCTTCTGATGCGTCAGCCTTCCTACCATACCAATCAACGGGGTATCCAAATCGACATTGTTTAATCCCAGTTCCATCAGCAGGGCTTCCTTGTCCTTCCGTTTGCCCTCCAGATTATCCGGTGTAAACTTATATGGAATCTTCGGATCGGTCGCCGGATCGAATTCCTCCATATTCATACCGTTTAAAATACCAATCGTTTCATGCGCTCTGGCATTTAAAATCCCTTCCATACCATAGGAGAAGTACGGAATCCTGATTTCTTCGGCATAGGTCGGGCTGACGGTACTGATCCTGTCACAGAATACCAGACCTGCCTTCATAAAGCTGGCGCACCCAAAATGCTCGATAAATTCCGGTGTATTATAGCGATCCTCAATGCCAAACCATTCCTGTACCTGAGCAAACGAATACTGCCCCTGATACATCAGATTGTGGATGGAAAAGACTGTTTTGGCGCCCGACTGCGGACGATGCAAATACTGTGTCTTTAACAGCATTGGTATCATCCCGCATTGCCAGTCGTTGCAATGAACCACCTGTGGTACAAAATCAATCCGATCCATTGCTTCACAGGCTGCCCTTGCAAAAAAGGCGTACTGCTCTCCCTCTGGTATTTCTCCCTTATAGATCGGACCGCCAAACATATCCTCATTGTCAATCAAATAATAAGTGACGCCATTTAGCTCCAGCTTATCGATCCCGACAAACATACTCTTCCAACCGAGATAGATATAATAATCGG